>CAMYNE010000796.1 GCA_947259675.1 uncultured Pirellulaceae bacterium | reverse complement strand
GGCTTCCGCAAACCCTCCTGGAGATAAATCTGGCTTGCTACGAGGGAATCGTTCAAGGCTACGAGCGCGAAGGCAATTACGAGATGATTCGGAATCTGTT
This sequence comes from uncultured Pirellulaceae bacterium, assembly GCA_947259675.1. Lineage (GTDB taxonomy): Bacteria > Planctomycetota > Planctomycetia > Pirellulales > Pirellulaceae > Mariniblastus. The sequence continues at coordinate 2,127 of CAMYNE010000796.1, read as the reverse complement.
GACGCAGGTTTCCAAGGCTTACGGACCCAAAGCCGATCCGTTATTGAGCAAGTGGAAAAAAATATTTGAAGAAAAAAGTGATGAACTGCTCAATCAAGCAGAAGCGTTCGCCAATGCCGGTAAAGGATTGGCCGCTCACGCGGCGGTTCGCCGGGCAAACAGCATCTTTCCCGATCGCAAAGCCACACTGAGAGTTTACAGCAAGATCGTTGAACAATTTCCGTTGGTTTTTGTGGGCGTTACCCAGGGTCCGCAAGACGCGAATCCCGAGCGGCTGGAGAATTGGGGCGCGCGCCGAATCGGCAAAATGACGCAGAGGGCGATGATCGAGTTTTCGGGCCTTACCGACGAAGGCGGTCGCTATGACTTCTTGAACGGTCAGATCACCCTGATTGATGACATCGGCTTGGAATATCGCCTTGAGATTCTGCCCAACCAAAACAAGTTCGGGGTTCCGCCAATCACGGCATGGCAGGCGGCCAGCCGTTTACAGTCTTTTGCTGATCCAAGTTCTGACAATTGCAAGGTTGCTTGGGCAAAGATAGTTTATTCGGTTGCCATTGAGAATGAAAACCAAGTCCGAATCAAATTGAAAGTTCCATTCGTCAGACCTGAAGCATTGCTGCAGTTTCCGTACGAGGACCGTGGAGAAGAAGGATTGCCCGTGCAAAACGGACCGTACGTGATGACGTCCACAGATGATGAGAATTCGACTTATGAACTAAATCCTCTGTATCCACGCGTTGCTGACCGGCAGCATCCGGCGATCATAGAAAAACAGTTTCGCTTTGCTTCGGAAGCCGTCGATGCGCTAGTCAAAGGCGACATTGATGTTCTGGATCGAGTCCCGATCGCGGAAATCCCAAAGTTAACGAAAGACAAGAACGTTCAGGTTCGACCTTACGCAGTGCCCACGATTCACATGTTGGTGCCGAACCCAAGGAACCAGTTCGTTCGTGACAAGAACTTTCGGAGCGGTTTGCTCAGAGGCATTAATCGGGAACTAATTGTTAACGAAGTGATCTGTAATGGTCAGGAAATCAGTGGTTGCGAGCCGATAAGCGGACCGCTGCCACGTGGAACCGTCGATAATGATCAGCTTGCTTACGGTTATAACTTGCGGGTCAAGGTCCATCCGTACAATAATCGTGGAAGCCAAACTACGCGAAGACGGCGTTAAGGATCCTATTGTGGAACGCCCACCCATGATTCTGGCTCATCCTACCGACCACGTTGCGTCCGTTGCCTGTCGCTCGATCGCGCAAATGTGGCGTGAGATTGGTGTGAAAACGGTGTTGAAACCGCTGCCCGATGGCGAGACTTTGCCTCAAGACGACGATTGGGATTTTTTGTATGTCGCGTCTTCAATTGAAGAGCCTTTGGTTGACATTGAGAAGATTATTGGACGAACTGGATACGCGAAAAACATCAGCGCGACGATTGAACAATCTCTCAAGCAACTCAGTTACAGTAACAGTTGGCAATCGAGCTGTAAGATTTTGAGGCGGATTCACCGACAGATTTCCAACGAAGTTACGGTTTTGCCACTTTGGCAACTTAACGAGTATTTTGCTTATCGCAACAACGTAACCGAAGTTGGCCGCGACTTGGTCCACCTCTATCAAAATATCGAACGATGGCGGATCTATCCGATTGATGCGGAGCAAAATAAACCGTAAGTCGACCGACATGGTTCGAAGTAAATTTATGATCCGAACAATTTTTCAATCGAATTCAAGGCAACGCCAACGTTTCCAGAGACGTTGGCTGTTCATCGGCGCGCTGGCAACGATTTGTCTCGCCAATACTGGTTCGAGCGGTTTTTCGCAGGCTCAACCCGCGGCCCCCGCTGAAACCAAATCGCAAAAAACGACAGACGAAGCCGAAAAAGCTGCCTGGGAGTTCCGCCCTTATCAAGTTGCGGTTTGGTTGTGTTCCGATGGTTCGCCAGGCATCGTCTCAAACCTGGAAGCGATCAAGAAAGAGTTAGTCCGGCAATCGGAACTGATCGATCCCAGCGGCTGGGTTTTGACCGTAAAAGCGCCTCCAAGTCAGTGGCGTTGGGCGTTCATTAATTCCATCGGTAGTCCGGAAGCCTACACGGAAGAACTTCCCAAGCTCGATTCG
>CAMYNE010000795.1 GCA_947259675.1 uncultured Pirellulaceae bacterium | reverse complement strand
ATACGTCCGTGCGACACGCACTTGAATTTTGATTGGGCCCCAGCCCGTCAGACTATTGATGAAATTATTTCAAACTACATTTCGATCTGTCCTTTTATTTGCATTGGTTCTGCTGCCGCAAATTGCGATAGCCTGCCCGACCTGTAAAGACTCGTTACACGACAACGGCTCAGCGATGGGTTTCGCGATCAGCATCATTTTCATGATGAGCATGCCACTCTTGATCACAACTTTTTGGGCCGTTTTGATTTGGCGTCTTCGTTCCGGAATGATGCAGGAAAACGTGGGCAACTCAGATCATTTGTTTAACGCCCAGCCGACGAAGGCGCCCGCTGATCCTTGCCCCAATCCGGCGCCTACGGTTGGGCGTTAAACTAGCGGACCAATCCTGCTGCATCCCCGTTTTTCTGAATTCATCAATCCGGCCAAATCGGCGGATTGATTAACCAGGTTCGAACGATTTCACCGGCAGCCTGGAATCGGCCCGAATAAAAATGGTCGGCATTCTCAATCGTTTTCATGGAATACTGGCGATGTGATTCAATTAATGATTTCAGTTCAGGCTCCAACCCGGCAAAAGCTGGATTTTCGTCAAGCTCGATCTGGCCATAAAGCAACAACGTTGGTACCTCAATCTTCTCAACAAAGCTCAGCCAATCGTATTTGTCGGCCGGACCGTACTTTTCCAGATACGCCGCGGCCGCCATCCAAATCGGAAACGGAAATGTGGCTCGCATCAATTCTTCACCGCGGCCTTGATCAACAAAGGACTGTGCTTGTTTCAACATCGTTCGGAAATCATCACCCCCTGCCGAGTCGAGCAGGTTTTGGTGGCAAAGCCGAGTTGCCGATAATGCAACCAGTGCTTTGACATTTTCACTGGGGCGATGAGCTTGAGCATACAGCGTCTTGATCGCCCCCAAGCTGTGCCCGAAAAATACTTGATTTTGAAAACCCTGTTTCGTCAAAAAATTCGACCAAGCGTTCAAATCATACTCGCAGTCACTGACCATTTCATAAGCTGCCCCGATCATCGCGACCCGGCCGGATTTGATTGTCATCGTGAGATTGTCGTGGCCGCGCGTGTTTGCCAAAACAACCTCCCAAACCATGGGTGATAACGGCTGCATCAAATGGAGTCAGCCTCGGTCTATCAGAGCGGCAACAGAAACCGTCTAAACGAACCCGGTCTTCCGTCGACACACAGATTAACTCGCCTTGAAGATTCTGGTTTCCCACACTGTCCCCGAAATCGAGCTACGAAAATGGCCTTGATTGCAAACAACAACCAAGGCCAGAGTTTTTTCTTCGACGTTGATCAGGCTGTCACCGCCTCATTCTATTGGTTCACGGGGTGCTGAGCACTCAGCTGCGATAGCAATTGCAGAACACCGTTCAAGTGAGCCAATCGGGGGCCGTATCGATCAACGAACTCATTCAAGACAAATTCACCGTCCATCATGTTTTCGAAATTATCGTTGACTTCGACCGTCAAGTTTTGCAGAAACTCAGTTTGCACCTGGCTTAGGGCTTCAGCAGCCGCTCGACACCTTCGAGCCAGCAATGGATTAGCTTCTTTCCATTGACCAAGTTCGGATACACGTTGCCGCTGCGCGGCACCCATTTGGTCGACTAATTCTTCCAACAGTTCGTTCTGACGATCTTGCCCAATAACCAACTGTTGAAGCAACGCGGTTATCTCCGAATCTTGATTCGTCTGAGGACTATTTGGAACATGCGGATCGCTAGCACTTTGACTAACGTCGATTCGAAATACCGGGGAAAGATCCTGAGGATCGTGACTCATGAGCCTTGCTCCAAACGTTGATTACGATGACTACACTCATCAGTATAAACACAGCTAAGAAGAGTGTCGAGTAATTGTCTTCAAATGCCCGCGCATTATGAATTTTGAAAAATGATTTGAGTGAACAAACATTAGACCCGGCAAAGCTTCTCATAAACCTTATCTATAACGACACCTTTGCGGTTGTTTTGGTTTGGCGGGAAGCTCTGCGGGCGAGACACTGACCTAAAGTCCCGTTTCGATAGCTACCGATTATGAATTTTGTCTCGTTTTTTTTCTTTGCTAAATTTTGCTTTTTATCGGTTGACACCAGCCAGCAAACCTACTCAACAATTCTCGACGAACACGCCTTAACTTCACCGCATCACCCAAATTCAAGCTACCTACGTGA
>CAMYNE010000794.1 GCA_947259675.1 uncultured Pirellulaceae bacterium | reverse complement strand
TTGCCGAAACTGGATTCCATTCCGGCGACGGCAAAAGCGGCTGGACAGTTTAATACGCTTCTCGCTGCCGTCAACGCGGCTGGGCTAGCGGACGTTCTTTCCGGTCCAGGCCCGTTTACCGTATTTGCTCCAACCGATGAAGCCTTTGCCGCTCTGCCTGCTGGAACCGTTGAGTCACTTTTGAAGCCTGAGAACAAACAACAGCTTATCGACATTTTGAAGTACCACGTTATTTCGGGGCGTGTTTACGATACCGATGCCGTGAAAGCCGGAAGTGCACAGACTTTGCTCGGACGTAGCATCGACGCAAGCCTTTCCGCAGGTGGACTCAAAATCAATGATTCTTCTGTCGTTGCAAAAAATATTGACGCCTCCAATGGCGTGGTACATGTAGTCGACGCTGTCCTTATTCCAACCAGCATGTCACGACAAAAGGTGATGTCGACACTGACGAGTGCGATTGACCAAGGAACGCCGATTTTCAACGCTGGCCAACATGGACAATGTTGTGAGATCTACATGAAGACAATGGAGTCAATCAGTTCAGCTGGAATCAAGGGTGCGGACGACCACACGATGACCATGGTTTCACAAACTCTAACCAACGCTCGGAATACTCACGATATGACCGAACGAGCGTGGGTTTTACGACGGGGAATCGACGCACTTTATACCAGAGTGAGCAAAATGAACAATTAGAAGCCAATGTCGACGCAAACACGTCACTAAATCACATTGAAGTAATTGCTTGCCAAACGGCGGTTTCCCGAATTCTGGAGCCGCCCTTTTTTTGATTGAGTTCATTAAAATTGGATCTCGATTTCTTGGGTTCAGTGGCGAAATCGGATTTCCACGCCATCATTAACTGTGGTTGGAGTTTGTAGCTACCGGCCAAATTTCCTGACTTGTCCATCCAGCAACTTGCGAAGACTGTCTTTCGTGGCCCAACGACCGTTAAATACGACGCCCACGATCGACTGATCCAGGTCGGAAGTGTTTTTCAGGGGATTTTGGTTGAGCAAAACAAGGTCGGCCCGGTAGCCTTCGCGGATTTCCCCAAACCCCGTACTGGCAGAAGTGTTCTCAAGAATAAATTTTGCCGGGTTGATAGTTGCGGTCCGTAAAATTTCGGCCGCTGAAAGTCCGGCGGTTTCAAGATCTTTGAACGCACCTGGAATGGACGAATCGGTACCTGTCAAAAGTGGCACGCCAGCTTTGTGAAGCTCTCGAATGAAAATAATCAGCCATTTGTATTTCCGTTTTGTTTGCTCGAGAAATTTTTTGGGTTCATCACGCGTTGTGTAAAAGTTGTATCGCGGGTTCCACCATCGCCGAACTCTCGGCGAAAGGTCTTTTACTTTTTCGTCTTCAAGAACTTTGGTCAGATCCTCCAATTGCGCAATCATCCGTCGAATAAAGGCTGAGTTTGGAGTTACTGCGACTCCAGACTCCTTGACCCGTTTCGCTAAATTCCTGGCGGTAAGCTCAAAATCATCACTGTCTTTAAAGGCGCGATAAAATTCCTCACCGTGGGCAATCAGTTTCACACCGGAAATCAATGTTTTATTGACGCCTGTTTTTTCAGGGATATGACCGACAACCGCCAATTCAGCTTCGGCAGCGGTTCGGGTGATGGTGTTCAGGAGTTGCTCATCCAAGGCGTCATAAATCTTGATGAAATCAAATCCTTTCTTTTTTTGTTCCATCACGGCTTCGGCTGCGGCAGCAGGGCTAGACAACGCTCGCTGATACGGCCCAGTTCGCGGGTCACCGTCAAGTGCCTGTCCGGCGGAAAAGATCCTCGGCCCCATTACATGGCCGGCGGCCACTTGTTCACGCAATTTGAGGATATCGATCAGCTCATCCGAAAACAGATCCTGATAATCACCGCCCATGTTGCATACGGTCGTAACTCCGTTCAAGAGATAGGAAAGCAATTCCGACTCGTGGCCGATATGGACGTGCATGTCGACGAGTCCCGGCATCACAAACTTGCCGGTTCCGTCGATGATTTGTGCCGAATTGGGGTATTCGATCTTCTCCGCTGGCCCCGTAAATGAAATAACGCCGTCTTCAATGAGCACGACCTGATTCGG
>CAMYNE010000793.1:770-2110 GCA_947259675.1 uncultured Pirellulaceae bacterium | reverse complement strand
TAAAACAATATGCTTTCGAAACTGTGAAATCTGAAACGCTGGTTAGTTACATTGCCCCGGATAATTCAGCTTCTGCCAAGCTGGCCGAACGCCTGGGGGCAGTCCACGAAGAAGATATCGAACTTCTAAATTTGGGCTTACACGGTGTTTTCCGATACGTGAACAAATGAGACCAATCACCATCAGGTCGGGCAGCCGACAGTTGGTACCCATTTGTTCGTTCAAACAAGCGACGGCGATAACAGTTCAGGAATCTCAATTCCGATGGCTTCGGCAACGTTAAGGCTTGAAACCAGACCACTTTCTAGCAGTGGAACGCCGCTTGTTGCGTAAGAACCGCAGAACCAGATTCGCCTGTCAGGTTCTCTGTGAAAACTGGCGATGGCCTCCCACGCCTTTGCCGACGCTTGGTTCACAATTGGCCGTTGTAATGTCTCGCGCGTCAACACCTGTTCATCCGCAACGTCGTTGATTGGACTGATCGTTTGAAAGACGTTTCCATCAAATGGAGAATCGTGATTAAATCGGTTCATCCAGACGCTGCACATCGATGCTTCAGGGCAGATTACGAAATTGAAATGAGCCCAGTTCGATTGATCCGCCGGCATCTGCGATTCGTCTGTGTGAATGATCGTTTCAATGTTTTCGTATTGAAACGAATTCAGCGTATTACGTTCGACCTCTGTGAGTGCAGGCAAAAATTGACTTGATTGATTCGCTTGAGTGGCCACGATCAAGTGATCAAACGAAGCTTCAGATTGTCTTTCACCATTATCGAAAACAATTTTGACTTGGTTTGATTCTACCGTCGCCGAGACTACAGTTGTGCCGAAGCGAATATCGGCGACATTTTTCGCCAGCCGCCGAGCGACATCCAGCGAGCCAAATCTCGTTCGCATCAGCGATCTCGAATCAGACAAATCGTTTCCTATGATGCCAGCCAGCGAATTCAATAAGAGGGACGCCGGATAATTGTCGAGGGCTTGGTACGAACAGGTACAGACGGTCGAGGACAACGAAGGATAGAGAAACTCAAAAACAAAGGTGTCCGAAAATTGATTGACATTGAGGTACTCTCGCAGCGTCAAACCGTTTCCCACGCCTGGCAAATCCGAAACCTGGCTCATCATCTTATCGGCGTCGGCCGAAATCTGGCGCACGTTTTTGCTTAGCAGCGAAAGACTGAGCTTCGGTCTGTATGACGCATCCAAATTGAGAAAGCTTTTTTCGCCAAAAAAACTGTAGGACTTGGAAAGATCCACGGGCACGTATTCGACGCCGATGTGATCGTAAAGCCTGACCAGATTCGGCCATTCAGCGTTGTTGAACATCCTGGGTGG
>CAMYNE010000793.1:0-757 GCA_947259675.1 uncultured Pirellulaceae bacterium | reverse complement strand
GCCTTGTTTAGATTCAATCTCAAATGCATGTGCTGCCATGCCGAGGGACGGCAGCTTTTCGAACAAAACGACTTCATGATCATCCTGTTCGAAAAGCCAACCCGCAGTTAACCCGGCGATTCCAGTACCGACGATTCCAACTTTCAAGTTTGTTTTCCTTCGCGTTTCGACTTTGTCTTTGTAGTTGAGCATACAGCAATCCCAATACCGATGTAACGGTCACCTATCTTTGCTCACTCTCGCATCACCTTTGAGAGCCAATCGTTCTCAAACCGACCGTCTGAGTCAAACTTCGCTCGAATCGAATTAAATTCTTCCAGGTTTGGGTAAAGACGAGCATTCTGTTCGGCTGTTAATGGATTGTACTTGCCCCAATGGGCTCTGGCGCCAAATCGGGTCGCCATTTCCGCCGCGAGATGATTGGCAAACTTGAAAAAGCCCTCTCTCCGGCTCGGCCAATCATAACTGATCAAACTGATCGCGTACCAATCTTCCTTGCCATCGGATTTGATTGGGCTGGACATGGAAATCAGCGTATCGTCGGCTAAAACTCTGCGAACACAAATCGGGTAATGGTGAAAGTAAGATCCCGCAAATTGCTCCGGTTCGTTGCGGCGTTGTGTATTGCCGGATTGAGTCGGCTGCCCGCCAAAAACGGAAATCGTGTCGATCACATACTCAATCGCATCAGGCAATTTTGCCCGTATCACGAAAAACTCGATTTCAATGTGTCGAAACAACTCGTGCTCCATCACCA
>CAMYNE010000792.1:1380-2421 GCA_947259675.1 uncultured Pirellulaceae bacterium | reverse complement strand
CTGCGTTTCATAAAACGAATTGAACCCAGCGAACAATTGTGCGTCAAAACCAAACCGTTGCAAACTCACGTCCAGTGCAGACAGATACAGCTCTTCACGTTGACGTTGATAATCGGGCGAATGAAGCAGCGCCAGATCAACGGCTGACTTTAAATCGAGAACAACGACACCCTCTTCGTTCAGTGGTAAATAGGAGACCCACTCAGGGTTGGCAACATAACTCGTATCGCCGTTGGCGTGCCAATGCGGATAGCCTGGTTTGTTGTCGACACGAGCCATTAATTGTGCGGCAGTGGGATCATCCGGCGGCATCGGCGGATGGTCGAGGGAGAACGGATCATACATCCGCGATTCCGGGCTGATCTCAATGCCGACATCCGGCAGGTCCCAGCGAGGGTCACAGGTTTTTTGGCGGAGTAACGCGTGAGCTTCCGCATCGGCTTGCCGTCGATAAAAGCCGCGATGACAACCACTTTGGGCAATGAGACCGAATCCGGCCAGGACCAGCATCAGGCAAAACAATCGAAACTTCACGATGGAAATCCTCCTTGAACCTTGACAGCATTGGCTAACGCCACTGGGTCATGCTGCGTTGCAACGGGCGTCGTTCGTGGTTTCGGGTTGTAGCGCATGTAATTAAACGAACGAATGCACCGCTAATCATGAAATTCGGGATTCTGTCGAGACAGGCTTGAGCAATTATGCGGGTAATTGGGGCGTATCAGACTGCCCAACTGTTGACTTGTCGGATTAGCGAATGTTGACCGCCAAACAAGCTGCAAAAACTTGACTTCTCAAATTGCCCAATTTATCATCCCTCTAGGCCGAAGTTTTTTTAACTAAAGCATTTACAGCCACTTTTTGCGCGTTTGTCAAACTAAAATTGACATAACGTTTCCTCCCATATCATGCGGCTAGGGTCTTATGACTTTCACTCCAATTATCGTTATCGCCGTACTCGCCTTGATGGCGATATTGCTGCTGGTGTTTTTGATTCTTTCTGGACGAGCTTGGGGATATTTGCATATCGCGATGGTCTTC
>CAMYNE010000792.1:0-1343 GCA_947259675.1 uncultured Pirellulaceae bacterium | reverse complement strand
GTTCCGCTTGCGTAATGATTGGGCCTATCGATATCAGGAGAATAAAAAGGAAGTTGAAAAACAGACTGCGGCATACGAAGAAGCTGTGTTTGGTCCACCGAACGCGATCAATCTACCGCAGGATTCTGTTCGCGGGATTGAAGCGGCGTTGCAAGTTGAACGCGTGCGACAAGGGCGAACTTGGAAGAACGTAACCGCGAGCAAAGGATCCGACGGACAAGTCAAACTGACGTTTCCAAACACTGGCGGCGGCAACGCACCCGTTTTGGGTCAGGACATGCTGTTGTTTGCATTTCAGAACGGCGACATCCCTGTGGACGGCACGAATGTTACTGCCCCCGTTGGCTACGTGGCCACAGTTCGAGTCAAATCCGCGGATGCTGGCGAAGCAGTCGTTGAAGGATTGTTTGTTGCCGATCCAAAGGAATTCGGCGACCCGCAGGTCAACTGGACCTTGTTTGAGAAAATGCCGACTGATACCAACGACGTTTTCCTGCGTGCATTTGCAATCGCCGAAGATCCGTCCAGGCGAGATTTGCCGGTAAACGAATACCTCACCAACGTCCGCGCGAAGCTCAAAGAGCTGATGCCCCAGGATCGAGTTGGTATTGCCGACGAAAATGAATACGAGTCGTTCATCGATAAATTTGCCTTTGACGGAATGCGAATTGATGCAATTAAAAACTGGTTGGGCAACAAGCGACCATTCAATCCTGATGATTCCGAAGAATTTGAACTGGTTGAATTTGAAAAAGCATTCAGCGAACAAGTCAACGACACCACTCCAACATCCGATTTGAACAACAATTCTGTTTTCGATCGGAGTACCGGCGTGGCCGTCGACGATTCACTCAAGGCCAAGGATGCCGACGACAATGGCATGGTCACGCTGAACAAAGGCAGCAAGGTGCTGGTCGATTCGCCAAGCTTTAACAGGGGCGTGCCCGGAAAAACCCAGCTCAAAGCCAACAGCAAATCCACCGACTTGATTTATCGACGAAGGTTAGTCGATTACCCCGTTCTGCTGGAGCAAACAGGCAAGCACACGGTTGTACTCAACCAACAAATTGCCCGGGTTGACGAAAATTACAAACTGGCCCAGCAAAGCAGCGCAGATCTGGCCGTTCAAAAATCGACCCGCGCCACGCAGTTGGACAATCTGGAAAAGGATTCGACAAACTTACAGGCCGATCTGGCCAGCATTCGAGAACAACTGAAAACGCTCAGCGAGCAACTCGAACAGACGCAACGGCGGATCAACGATCTCTACAATGATATCAGTGAGCAGCACGAGGCAATCAAGGCCAAGTCCCGGGCGCTGTTAGAAAAACAGACGTCGCGTG
>CAMYNE010000791.1 GCA_947259675.1 uncultured Pirellulaceae bacterium | reverse complement strand
AAATGCCGCCACTGCTTCGCAGTTATCGCGCTCGGTGTGCAGATGATCAAGTTCCCCGCGCGTTACGAAAAAAGATGTGTAGACACCAATGCCCAGAGGGGAGGTTAAGTTGTGTAGAGACCCATGCTCGCGAGGAGAGGTTAAAAAAACTGAAGCTGGACTAATAGAGGAGCACCTTGCGATTGCTGAATGTGTTTCAGTCAGATTTGCCCTTTCATGTTGATGCTAAGTTTTTGGACCGCCTCCTTTTCGATTTGTCGAACACGTTCACGGGTCAACTCAAGTTGACGACCTATCTCAATCAAACTCCGGTCACGCCCGTCGTCGATGCCATACCGGAGCGAAATCACGATCCGTTCGCGCTCGCTGAGTGCCTTCAAGCTGGAAATTATGAGCTGTTTGGCTTCCCGCTGTTCGGCCAGGAGATGCGGATTCGTCTTGCGATGGTCTTTGAGCAAATACGCCAAAGCAATGGTCTCGTCGCCTTCCATAGGCTGATCGAGCGATTGCGTATCCTTGCTCGCATCGATCAGCGATTTCGCCTTGTAGGTGCCCTGCTCTTTCTCGATCAACGACTGCCGAGCACTATGGGTGCGAAGATGCCCAGGGAAACGAATGTTTCGATTCACATTCGGCAGGGTCGACAGAATTGCCTGGCGAATCCAGAGCGTCGCGTAAGTTGAAAATTTTATTTTCCGCCGATAATCAAACTTGATGACGGCCCTCATCAGCCCGTGGCTGCCTTCCTGGATCATATCCATCAGCAGCGGCGTCCCGCCACAGATCTTATTCGCGACGGAAACAACCAGTCGCAAGTTCGCGCTAGCCATTTCGGAGCACAAATTGCGGTAAGTGTTCAGCAGCCACCGCGCCTTGGGATCCGCATACGGTGCGTTTTCGAAGTGTCGATTGCGAATCGACAATTCTTCTATTAGACGGATGATTTTGTTTTGCAATCGCCTTTGCTCCAAAGATGACTCGGCCGTGTCCAGTTGCGCGACCAACTGTTGGAGCGTTGGAACGTTGGCGCGGACGCGAGGCTCAAGCGACTTGCGAACCGCGGTATTATTCATTGCCAAATCAAAAACCGCGTCGAATCGTAACGGACCAGACTCCCATTGATGGATTTGATCAATGATATACCGGACAACGTTGGGGTCTCGCAGCACCATTCGGTGAAATGCCTGGCGGTATCGAGGATACGAGCGGCGGCTTGTATGTAATAGCCCAAGTCATTCAGTTGACCTGAATACCTGTCCGATTCGTCATTCGAATCGCACTGACCGCCTCGCGCGCGTGATTTTACTCGATCACTGCGGCTTGGCTGGCGAGGAGTGATTTCCTGATGTTTACCAATATCAGATGCGGTTGTACCGCAAATCGGGCAGTTGACAGGTGTTGTATTGTTGGTCGTCGAGTCGAACATCGCATCGTCTTCCGTTTTGAGCTATTGATGTTCGCTCGAAAGAGGCAAGGCATATGCCAATGCCGCGGGAGTGCGACAACGACGTTGAATCAGCTGGTTTTTTTCGGCATTTAAGATAAAACCAATTCTCAGAGGGTTGGAAAAAGCAAATCCCATTTTGAGACTGCGTAGTTTTTGGGCGGGGCAAAGTTCCGCGCACGAGGCAAAATGTCACTCGCGAGTTGGTGCTACGCAACGGTCATTAGAGGAGCTTTTGTGCAAGCTGACCGATACGGTTGTTGTCGGTAGCGGCCATACATTATCCGCATGCAATTCGATCGCTGAGAGCTCATCGTTCAAGGGATGATCTAATGATGGCATCGAATTTGTAATATCGAATGCGCTTACGAGAACACGAGAAGAACCATGAAGCTTGCTGGAAAAATCATTCTGCTATTTATCATCGCAATCATCATTGAAACCGCGATATCCAGCTATTTTGCCAGTCGGCAGTTCATCGCGGGGATCGAAAACCGACATCAAGCAATCACAAAACTCTTGGACAAGTTGAAAAACGACGAGAATTTTCAAAAAGCGTTGCAAGCGGGCGATCACGCCTATTTTCAAAATGTCGTGGAGAGGGTGACCGACTATTCCACGACCGTTCGGTGGATCGATTTCGAAGAAACCTCCGATGGCAATTACCGTCCGTCGATGATTGCCGTCAAGAGGACTCGAAAAGTCACTACGATTACCGGTCGAGCAGATCACGGTGGTCGGATGATGTGTACATACTACCCGTCCGATTCAAAACACGAAATCGATGGCATAGAAATTGCGTCATCGCTGGAGGCTGCTGACGACCAGATGATAAAAACCTGGTTGAGGGCGTTGTTGTCGATCGGCGTGATGAGCCTGTTCAGTGCGGGGCTCGTCATCACCGTAGGTGTTCGCTGGATCGGTCGGCCGCTGGAAGCGCTGGCCTCCAAAATGGAACGTGTTGGCGCGGGAGACTTCACAAACGATTTTGAACATCGGTCCAACGACGAACTTGGGCGATTGGCCGTTGCCGTTAATCAAATGTGCGACCGATTGAGCAAACAAAAAGTAATGATCGAACGCGAAACGAATCAACGGATTCAA
>CAMYNE010000790.1 GCA_947259675.1 uncultured Pirellulaceae bacterium | reverse complement strand
CGTCATCGGCGTACGAATTTCGTGGCTGATATTTGCGACGAAGGAACTCTTGGCTCTGTTGGCAGCTTCGGCTTCTTGCCTGGCTTGCTCGAGTTGCACGTTAACTTCATCGGCGAGTTTTTTGGCTTCTTCCAGTTGATCAATTAGCGCGTCCTGCTTTCGATACCACACCAAGGCGATGCTGCTTCCGACGATTACCGCGATCAAAATCGAAATGATGACCAACCAAAACTGGCGGTATTCATAAAAACGTTTCTCAAAGCCAGTCGTGATCCACTCGGCGTAAAAAGCACCATGTTGATCGGGTGTGATTCGCTCAAGCGTTTTGGTGATAATTGTCTCGAAGATCGGCCAGTCGGCGCGAACACCAAATCCATTGGCATAGATGCAATCGGAAACGCCGGCGATTCGCAGGTTAGTGAATCTTTCCTTTTCCGCAAGGTAGGCGACAACTGACTCGCCACCAAAAAAGGCATCGACTCTGCCGGTGGATAACATCTGAATTCCGTCTGTCGGATCGTCGGCCTCAACAACTTTGATGTCCGGATAGAAATCGCGCAGAAAGAATTCACCGATATAGTCATTGGGGACCGCGACCTCCAAACCGGCAAGATTTGTCAGAGATAGATCCCTGGGATCATTTTTTCTGACGAAGATGACTGCGGGATAGGTAATGTAAGGTTTACTTACTTTGACGAAATCGCGATCTTTTGAACCGACGATTAACGAAACAGCATCAATTTTTTTTGTTTTCAGGTTCTCAAGGTTTTCTTCCCAGGTTTTTGTCCGGACAATTTCAAACTCAATTCCTAGTTCGCTGGAGAAATAATCGAGATAGTTGGCAACGACGCCTTGAAACTCGCCTTCGTCGTTCCAATATTCAAAGGGTGGGTAGTCGGGCGTCGGAGACACACGAATTCTTGGATGTTCAGCCAGCCACTCTTGTTCCTCTGGCGTCAACCAACTCAAATCGCGCGGAGTTTGGGCGTCTACGGTTGAACAAAGCCAACAGCGCCCAACCAGGTGTTGTTCATACCTCTCCTCTGAGCAAGGTCAAGGCTCCGCTCAGGGACACTTTTCAATTCCTTTTGGTGCAAGCATCGAATATGATACTTGAGAATTCTTCAGGGTTTAGGATAAGGAAAGTATGATATATCCCGCAAATTGTTTGATCTGGTTAACGACATTTTTGTTTGTCTCCGGTATCTCACCGCATTGTTTCGCGCAAGCGGCGGACAAATCCAAACCAATTCTTGAATTTCGCCTGGCCGAATCAGAAACAGCCGAGGGCTTGGTTGAAGCGCAGATGGCGAATGGCGGTGAGACAATTTATCTTCATTCTGAGGGGATTGTTGCGCTGGAGCATATTGCCGAAGTGGTTCGCAGCAAGGATCCAAATAGTGGCTCCAACCAAATCTCAATACGTTTTACCAAAGAGGGCGGTAAACTCCTGAGCAAAGCCACCGAATCCAATCTAGGAAAACGCGTTGCCATCGTGTTCAAGGGGCAAGTCATCCTGGCACCCATAATACGTCATAAGTTTTCGCAGAACGTTGTTATAAATGGTCTGTTTTCAGAAGCTGAGTTGAATGAAGTCATTTCAGCGTTGAAGTCAAAACCGGAGCAGCCCAGCAAATCCGGTAAACTTTTTTCAAAAGAGAGTCTGCAAGATTTCGCCAGACTACTGGTTAAGCTGGAAGTTGAAAAAAAGATCAACGGGACTATTTTGATTGCTCACGAGGGTGAAATCGTATTTGAGGAATTAATGGGCTATGCAAATATCGAAGAAGGGACGCCTCTGCGACGCAATTCGTCTTTCCGATTGGCTTCCGTCAGTAAACAGTTCACCGCCATGGGGATCATGATTCTGAAGGAACAGGGCAAATTAAATTACGACGATGATATACGCAAGTTCCTTCCCGAGCTGCCTTATGAAGGCATTACGATTCGCCATCTGCTGAACCATACCGGCGGCTTACCAGATTACATGAGCTTGTTCAACTTGCATTGGGATACGGACAATCCGATCACCAAGCGCAGGATCGCATTTAACCGTGATGCCGTCGAGTTGTTTGCAAAACACAAGCCAGAAGTGGTCTTCAAACCGGGGGAAAAATGGAAATACAGCAATACGGGTTACGTTTTGTTAGGCAGCATCATTGAGAAGGTTTCCCAACAGCCGATTCAGGAGTTCTTCCAGGAGCAGATTTTCGAGCCGTTGGAAATGAAAGACTCGCGCGCCTTTAGCCCAAACGACGACTTTGTATTGGACAGTCGCGTTTATGGGTTCTTTTATCGGTTTGATGGCAAGGGTCACGGGGCCAACGACTGGCATTTTCTCAACGGGATGGTCGGAGATGGTGGAATCTACGCATCGGCTCGAGACATGTTGAAGTGGGA
>CAMYNE010000789.1:1502-2490 GCA_947259675.1 uncultured Pirellulaceae bacterium | reverse complement strand
TGGGAAAGTGCTGAAGTGTTGAAGTCATCGCTGGGAAGAAATCGGCTGGCAATTAACCTTAACCAATCCGTCGCTGATCTGAATGTGCATCCGATTTCCGTCGGCGGCGGAAAGCTGCAATTATCCCCGCGGCTTGACCTGCGATCCGAATCACCGTGGCTGGTAGTAGGGCAGGGGGTCATCGCCGATCAAATTGAGCTTACTCCCGAAACATGTCGAAATTGGTTGAAGTTCATTGCACCATTGGCCGCCGACGCGACCAGTGCCCGCGGCAAGTTTTCGGTTTCGACGAGTGGCGTGCACATGCCGCTAATGGACCCGTTGAACGTTGAAGCGCGGGGCTTGGTCCGTTTGTCCGAAGTGACCATTGGTGCGGGCCCGCTTGCTGAACAGTTGCTTGCTACAGCCAACCAACTAAAGTTGCTTCTGAAACCGGGATCGACGCAATCACCAAAAGCCAATTCCTCATGGCTGCAAATGGGCCAGCAGGACATTCCAGTCGCCATTCAAAACAGGCGTGTTTATCACGACGGGCTGACAATCAATCACAAAGAAATTCAAATCCGCACCAAGGGAAGCGTGGGGATGGACCAAACGATCAACTTGGTCGCTGAGATTCCAATTGTCGACAGTTGGATCGCTGGCGAGCCTTGGCTGGCCGGGCTCAAAGGACAATCAATATCGATCCCGGTTTCCGGGACCGTGACGGCTCCTCGACTCGACCGCCGAGCGATTCAGCAGTTGTCGCAACAGCTCATCCGACAGGCCGCCGGTGGCGCGATCAACAAAGTGGTCGATGATAAACTGGGAGGTGCTCAACGTGTGATCAACGAGCGGCTTAATAAAGAAGTTAACAAGGCCCAAGAGTCGATTAACAATAAGCTACAAAAACAGGTCGGCGAAAAACTGGAAAACGAATTGAGGGATGGTTTGAACAGCTTGTTCAAAAAAGGCGGCGATAAGAAATAGTTTCCCCGGTTGACGAAAA
>CAMYNE010000789.1:0-1405 GCA_947259675.1 uncultured Pirellulaceae bacterium | reverse complement strand
TTGTCGTAAGATGTAGCGTCTCTCGAGCTTTTTGTATGGCGTTTACGTGAAGCTACATTTCCTTGGCACGACCGGCTATCACCCAAACAATTCCAGACAGACGGCCTGCATCATGCTGCCTGAACTGGGTGTGATCTTTGACGCCGGAACGGGCCTGTTTCGTGCTCGCAATCTGATCCAAACCGATACTCTGGATATTTTTCTTTCACACGTTCACCTCGACCACTCCATTGGGCTGACGTTTCTCTACGACATTCTTTACGAGAAAAATATCAGCCGTGTGACGGTTCATGTTGCCGAAGAAAAAATCGCTGCAATCAAAGAGCACCTTTACCATCCGTTGCTGTTTCCGGTCGAACCAAATTTTGAGATCGAACCATTCAGCGGCCGATTTTGTCAGATTAACGGTTCAACGACAGTGGAAGTGATACCGCTTGAATATCATCCGGGCGGAAGTCACGGATTTCGACTGAACCATAAAGAATCGAGTGTCGCGTACATCACCGACACGGTCGCCAGTGAAGACGCCTCTTACATCGAATCCATTCGTGGCGTTGATGCGCTAGTTCACGAATGTTATTTTCCCGATGGCTGGGAAGACCGCGCTACATTGACAGGACACAGTTGTTTGACGCCGGTTGCAATCGTCGCCAGGGCCGCGGCCGCGAAAGCCCTTTATCTCGTGCACATCAATCCCCTCGACGAATCGGCTGCGCCGCTCGATATCGAATCGGTCAAACCTATTTTCGAAAACGTTTTCGTCGCCGAAGATCAAGCGATTGTGGAAGTCTAAGCGTTCCAAAATTAGCTTTCAGCTAATGTCATTCTGAAGGAGCTTGCGACTGAAGAATCTCTCGTTCCTTCACGTAGATCCTTCACCTCGTGCCTCGGTTCAGGATGACACAAGTGCAAATCAACTTTGAATTTGCGCTAGATGTCGGCGGATTCTGGACTTCAGTGGGCGACACTGGATTCGAACCAGTGACCTCAGCCGTGTGAAAGCTGCGCTCCAACCAACTGAGCTAGCCGCCCTCGTGCACTTTTTTCAAACGGACCGACGGATTAGTCTATTTTTCCAAGGCTGTCTCGATCACTTCGATAAATTCGGCGCTGTCTGGTTTTGCACGTGGGCTGAAACGAGCGATCGGATTACCCGTCTTATCGATCACGTATTTTTCAAAGTTCCACTGAATTTTCCCTTTGCCCTTCGGCTGAATGTCTAATGCATTCAGGTGCTTGTAAAGTTCACACTGGTCGTCGCCGTTGACATCCACCTTGGCCAGCATGTCAAAAGTCACTCCGTAGTTTTTTTGGCAAAACGTTTTGATCTCGTCGGCCGTGCCCGGCTCTTGACCGCCAAACTGATTACAAGGGATGCCCACGATCTTGAGCCCTTTAGCGCCAT
>CAMYNE010000788.1:2574-3697 GCA_947259675.1 uncultured Pirellulaceae bacterium | reverse complement strand
CTGCTGATGGGGACTTCGAGTAACTGTCGGGCTTCGCTTTCGCCGTGCCCGAGCGCCAACAAAATCTGGTAGGTCTCGTCGATGACGTTGCGTTCGATTTCGAATTCCGAATCCTCGTCTGCTGGAACCATCAGAGCAAACTTGGCCATCTTGCGACGAAGCGTTGCGGCGACTTTTTCGGCGGTTGAAGGGCCGATGCCTGGGAGCGTGGAAATAGTCTTGATGTCCTGTTGCTCAATGGCACGTGCGATATCCTGAACCGGACGAACCATTGCCCGCAGCGCTTTCTTGACACCGATTTTGTCAACCGAACAAAACAGTTCGAAAAACTCGCGTTCGATCACACTGGCAAATCCAATCAGCCGTGGCGTCATGCGACCGCCCTTTTGGACGTTCCCGTCAATATAATGAATCGTGTACAGGCTGATCCGTTCACCTAATTTCATCTGCAAATGACGGCGGGTGAAGTCAGGAATCAAAACTTCGTACTCAAATGGATCCACTTCAAGCGTGGCAATTTCGTCCGAAAGCTGAAGCAGCTTGCCGGTTAACTTGGTGATCATGATGCACTTGCCAGATCGAAGTTGTCTAGTTGTTCGGATAGGTAGTAGTGACAAATTGCAATCGCCAAAGCGTCGGCCACGTCAGGCGGATCCGGTGGCTGGACCAGGTGCAGTTGCCTGGCGACCGCGAGTTGAACTTGTGGCTTTGGTGCCCGGCCATTGCCGGTCAGGACTTTTTTGACTTGTGTGGCGGCGTAACTTGAAATGGTCAAATTTTCGTTGGCGACCGCCAGGCAAATTGCTCCCCGAGCGTGACCCATGATAATGGCGGTCTTGGGACGTTCGTAGTGGCTGTACAATTCTTCAAGACCTACGACGTTTGGTTTCAATGATCGGATGACGTCAGCAATTCCGTCATGAATACTGACAAGTCGGCTACCGAGATCATCGGACCGATTACTTCGGATGACACCAGCTTCGACAAGGGAAAGACGTCCTTTGTCAATCGCCAACACTCCGTACCCGGTGACATTCAGCCCGGGGTCGATTCCGAGTATGCGTGTCTCCGGTGATTGATTTCGAGATGAATCTGCCATGGTGAATCCTTTCCGCCAATGTAA
>CAMYNE010000788.1:0-2546 GCA_947259675.1 uncultured Pirellulaceae bacterium | reverse complement strand
TCCGCTTCGATTCCCAAAATTGCCGCAATCCGGCTTGCAATTTCTTTTTTGTATGGCGACAGTTTCGGCTGTTGTGCAAACACGATGCAGTCGAGATTGACTATTTGATACCCGGCATCCATGACCAAAGTCAATGCGGCAGTCAACATTTGTGCCGAATCTCGATTCTTGTTGGCCGCATCGTCGTCTGGAAACAGTTCGCCAATGTCACCCCTCGCCGCAGCTCCCAGGATCGCATCGGTGATTGCATGGAGCAGGACATCAGCATCGCTGTGTCCGTCCAACGAATACTCGAAGGGAATTTTGATTCCACCCAGTCTCAACGGACCGCCTGCGATCAAGCGGTGGGTGTCATGACCAATCCCAATTCTTAAAGCGGTCGGATCCAAAAATAGTCTTTCGATTAAGGAACTCTCGAATAGACTAATTTAGTCCAAGTCCGTGTTGACTTCACCAGCCCTGATGCTGCCGACGGCGCTCCAAATTTCGAGATCAATGGTTTCGACAACGAAATGCACGGAACCGTCGGCCAACCCCATGTTCACGCCTTGAATATGCTCGCTGCCAAAACTCAACTCTTTGTCATTGGCTGGCGACTCAGGCACCTTGATCGAGTTGATCGGGCAGGCCGTTGATCCCAGGCATTCAGAGACTTCTGCCGAGTTGAAACTACCAATCTCGGTGTAAGTATTGAGTTCACGTGAACCGATATACCAATGATCAACTTTTTGGGGGTTCCCGGAATAGTCGTCATTAAACAACGTCTGATCCGGTAATGACTCACCTAGCAGAACCGTATTAGATAATCCATCCGTCACAGCGGCGAGCGTCGTATTGCTGTTCATAAAAAAGATGCCATCCGATTCAGGAAGGTCTTCAAACGCGGGCATGCCACACCACGGTTTGTCCCCCGACTCACGATTATTCAAACCACTGGCGCAAGCCAGATAGCTGCAGGGAACGCGTTGAGAATCGGTCAGCGGGTCATATTGCGATTTTTCAAGGATCGACGACGGGCACTGAAAGATCTCAAGGAAAACGCCCAATGCTGCAATATTTTCCGGCGGCCCTCCGTTGACGGACGACCAAGTCTGTTCGACATCAAGACCACATCGTCTGCGCCGGATGTGAATAACCTGGTGGAAAGTGGCCGTAGGCGCTTTCGAAATTCATCATGGCCAACGATTGTTGTTTTACCTGGTTGGCACACTGAATGCGTCTGGCTGATTCACGAACCATTTGCACGGCAGGCAGCAGCAATCCAATCAGGATTCCGATGATGGCAATGACGACTAGAAGTTCGACCAGTGTAAACGCACATCGACTCTGTGCGGCAGGATAGCGCGACATTATTTGCCCCTCTCAAAAAACAAAACTGTACGGCAGAATCGAGGCTGCTGGAAGAAGCGGCGCAAGCTCAATTGTAACGAAAATTACCGAGAATTCGACGTTCAAAATTATTGCTAATCGGGATTGGGGGTCTGGGTTGAGCCTGTTTGATTCGACCGAACCGATTTATAATCCCCCGATGGCAATCATCGAGATCGAAAAACTAACCAAGTCTTACCGTGTCTATCAAAAAAAAGAGGGGCTCATCGCTTCGATCGGTGGGCTGTTTCATAGAGAATACCGACATGTAAAAGCGGTTCAGGCCATTGATCTGACGGTCGAGGAAGGTGAGTTCGTTGCTTTTTTGGGCCCCAATGGCGCCGGCAAAACGACGACGCTCAAGCTTCTCTCGGGCGTGATCAACCCGGATTCCGGTGCTTGTCGCGTAATGGGGCACGTGCCGTGGGAACGAGAGAATGAATATCGACGCCGATTTGCACTGGTAATGGGTCAGAAAAACCAGCTTTGGTGGGATTTGCCCGCGCTGGAATCGTTTCGTTTGCATCAGCATATTTATGGAATTGAACTGGGTCAGTTTAATCGAACCCTCGATGAGCTGACAGAAATGCTGGACGTTAGTCATCTCTTAGGCCAACCTGTCCGCGAATTGTCATTGGGCGAACGCATGAAGATGGAACTCATCGCGGCACTCCTTCATTCACCCCATGTGCTGTTCCTCGACGAACCAACGATTGGTCTTGATGTTATCGCTCAACACAAAATCCAACAGTTCCTCAAGGCCTATCAAGAAGAACGCAAAAACACGATCATCCTGACCAGCCACTACATGAAAGACATTGCGGCACTCTGTCAGCGAGTCGTGATTATTGCCAACGGCTCGATTTATCACGATGGTTCCCTCGCGGATATTGTCGACAAATTCAGCAGCGAGAAAATTGTTACACTGCAACTTTCAGATGAAGCTTCATTGACGGGGCTGAAGGACTTGCCAAACATATTGGAGGTTCAACCACCGAGAATCAAGTTTATGGTCGAACGCGATGAAGTTGGCCAAACATTGAGTGAAATTCTTAGCCAACACTGCGTTGATGATGTCGTCGTCGAAGACCCGCCTTTGGAAGAAGTGATTGCCAGCGCGTTTTCGGAAGCTCAGCGATCCCGGGAAAAAGAAACATCAACTCCAGAGCAGGTGCGTT
>CAMYNE010000787.1:1506-2262 GCA_947259675.1 uncultured Pirellulaceae bacterium | reverse complement strand
TCGTGAAACTGGCTGACCGTATCGAATGACTTGCCTTCCTCGAGTCGTAGAGCCACCCTGGCGATTTGCATCAACTCGTCATCCATCCACTTGTCGTGTTTGCGAATCTGGTTCTCGGTTGCGCGACGCATCACATCGTAGGCATCTTCACCCTTCAAGCCGAAGTGAGGCGGATTTCCCGTGACGATTTCAAACAGCATCGCACCTAACAGATAGATGTCAGACTGCTTGCCAATCTCGCGACTGGCGGGCGAATCCTCTTTATGTTCTAGAAAAATATCGCACCAATATTGGGCCATTTCGGGCGAGACATAGGCCGGAGATCCTCCCGGTCGGTAGGTTTCTCGCCTGTCAAGATCGACGGCTCCCCCCCAGTCAACCACCAGAACTTCACCGAATTCGCCCAGCATCACGTTTTCCGGTTTCAAGTCGCAGTGAATGATGTTTTTGTCATGAGAAAAATCAATCGCGTCGGCAACTCGTCGAAGAATGTCGAGGTTTTCAGCTAAACATTTAGCTCGTATCTCTTTTGCAACCGAGGCTGTTATTTCTTTATTGTTGACTGATTCCTGGTCCCGTTTAAGTTTTGACTGCCAACTGTCGCCCTTAATCTCTTTCATGACGTAGAATGGGCGGTTGCCGGTCGCGTTCTTGCCTTTAATCAAACCGATGTCATGAACGGGGACGATATTAGGGTGTTCCAGTTTGCCGGTGAACTGTGCTTCCCGCAAAAACTCGTTTCTGTCTTTGATGCGT
>CAMYNE010000787.1:0-1446 GCA_947259675.1 uncultured Pirellulaceae bacterium | reverse complement strand
CGCAACCGTTCGTTCCAGTGGAACTTGTTCCGCGCGGTAGACAACGCCAAAAGACCCCGATCCAAGCTTCTCCTCCAATCGATAGTCTTGAGCCTCTCCAGGCCGGTGGTCCGTTGTGGCGA
Source organism: uncultured Pirellulaceae bacterium (assembly GCA_947259675.1). Lineage (GTDB taxonomy): Bacteria > Planctomycetota > Planctomycetia > Pirellulales > Pirellulaceae > Mariniblastus. The sequence goes on along the minus strand of CAMYNE010000787.1, from coordinate 1,324 downwards.
TCGATCGTGGCGGGATCGCAGAAGACAGATCGACTGACTCGAAGGCTGATTCGGTTGGTTTCAACGTCGCCGAATAATCTCCCAGATTGGGAGATCTGCCAGCGCTATCGATGGTATTGGTGCTCTCCACTCCCAGCAGCTCTTCGATGGATTGAGTGGGATGTTGAGCCGTGCCGGCAATTGCCGTTTTCGCCGTGTCCCCCGAGGAGCCGGTCTCAGCCTCGTCGGGCTCCACATCGTCAATATCGACGGTTGTTGCTTTTACGTCGGCTTCGATATCTTTCTGACAGTGTGGACAGTGCGTCATTTCGGCGACAACTTCAATGTCCAAACCACAATGTTTACAAGAAATCGTAGGCATCGAATCATTCTCCAACTAAACATGAGCCTTTTGTCAGCGGCCGTTCAACGGGGGCGATCGTTGAAGTTCAGCTAGTCAAAAGTAATCTTATTTTTTCGTCTCAACTAATTGTGTCAAAATTTTAAACGTAGGGTTAATCTGTAATTCAGGATTTGCTGGCAAAGAACGCGAAAAATCAACTTTCTTTTCGGCCAAGTTGTCGGAACATTCTTCGCTTGAGCCGATCCAACCGGCTGAATCCAAGTTTGGACTCTTGGGCACAGGCATCGGCGATTTCCTGAGACCTGTTTACTTTGGAGTTTGTGTTTTGCTTGGCTGCGATTGACGCCAACAACAGGCTGCCCGTCGTCAATCCGAGTGACGCACGGACCGATGGCTCAGGATTTTCGGTCAGCCGGTCATACAAACGGGTTTCGTTGAGCAACGTTAACGGCACAACTTCTGTTAGCGGTTCGATTTGTTGATCGATCTCGGGTTCATTGATATCTGGTTCAACACCCGAATCCTGATTTTCCGGAACCGTTTGATCATCATCGTCCGTCGTATCTGGCGGATTTGCATCATCAAAATCAGAGTCAGGACCAAGATCTTTTTGCGGGATTTGACCTGTCTTCAAGTGATAGAAAAGCAGGGTTTCTTTGCTACCTGTTTGTTGATAGACCTTGTACCAATAACCCGCTTCCGCATCTGGATCAGCTTTCAGGACTTTGGAAGGATCTTTGAGTTTGAGTTCGTCACCGACTTCCTCAAGATCGTCTGGATTTACCTTAACCAGCACGTATTCCAGTGTTCCAGATTCCTGTGTTTGTATCGGAGGAGGCGGGTCGAACTGGGTGATGATTGGTAACGGTGCCGTTTCCAGGACCACGACATCTGGTTCCTCAAAAACGATTGGATTGATTTCGACGGGAACCGGAAGCGAGCGGGGGTCAATAAATACAGTTTCCAACCGAGACTCGATCG
>CAMYNE010000786.1 GCA_947259675.1 uncultured Pirellulaceae bacterium | reverse complement strand
CGGAACTGCAGCCGCTTTTCTGGAAGCAACGCAAAAACAGTTTGCAAGTCGAATTAGTGGCGTTTGCGCTGTTCCGGCAAAGCACATACGCGACTTTGTTCCGGCCTACGTGAGAAATGCGAGCTAGATCATTTCAAAAATTGGTATTCAGCCTCTGTCATTCTGAGGAGCTTGCGACTAAAGAATCGCTGGCTGGTTCACGGAGATCCTTCACCTCGTGCCTCGGTTCAGGATGACACAAGTTCAAATGAATTTTGGAACTTCTCTAGTTCAATGGTGAGACTCTCGGCCGCGTAAAAGCGGGGGCTTCTCGATCGGCACTCCGGTCTCTGAATCTGCTTTCTTCTCAACCGAACTCGGTTGTTTGCATGCGTCGCTCATTCAGGTTGAAACTCCAAAACGTGGAAGTATCCACAATTGGAGCGCAAACCAGATTCCAACGATGCCTAACATAATGAGGACGTCGGTCATTTTTCGGGTTCCTTTTCTCGGTCTTGTCATTTCAGCAGTTGGTTCATTGAATTTTCGTTTTCGATCTGTTCTTCGGTTTCAACTCTTTTGTACGCAAGCTGACGGTCTTGCGTTTGTCATCGGCGTCAGACGCGAGATGGCAAATTGCTTCGTGGGCGGACAGAAAGATGTGTTGCTCCAGAAATGCCGGGTCAAAACCGGCCAGCTGCAAACGATCTGTCACCGGGCCTTTTACATCCGACATAAAAAATTCGATTCCGATTGAATTCAGTTCGCGAATGATGGTTTCCAACACCTCGATTCCGGTTGAATCGATATCATTGATCCCGGTCGAAACAAGCAGGACTGATTTGGTGTCAGCTTGGCTGGTAACCTCCTCCATCAAACGCGATTCTAGAAACGGGGCGTTAGCAAAGTTCAAGGATTCGTCTACGCGAAAAGCCAATATGCCTTTCGTCGACTCAACGTCATGTCGCAAGACGTTTCTAAACTGCTCGCTATCGCCAACGCGCCCAACCCTGGCAATATGCGGGTTGCTCATATTCCACATTAACAACACGATGGTTGAAACGACACCGATCAAGATGCCTGTCTCGATTCCCAATGCCAGGACCGAGACGAAGGTGAACAACAACGCAATTGCATCGGTCCGACAATATCGCCAGAGTTTTAACGGCGTTTTAAAATCAATCAAACGAGCAACGGCCACGACAATAATCGCGGCCAAAACAGCTTTGGGGACGTAGAAAAACAAAGGAGTGAGCAATAACACCGAAACGGCGACGAGCAGGGCAGTGATGATGGATCCCATCGGTGTGCGAACACCAGCCGAAAAGTTAACCAGCGAACGACTAAAACCGCCAGTAACCGGATAGCCGCCAGTAAATGCCGCACCAATGTCGGCCATCCCCAGTGCGAATAGCTCTCGATTGGCGTCGACTTTTTCCCGTTTACGGCCAGCCAATGCTTTTGCGACTGAGATGCTCTCAAGGTAACCGACGAGCGTAATTACGAATGCCAAAGGCAGCAACGACCGAATCGCAGACATGCTCAAGTCTGGAACCGTCAATCCAGGCAAGCCAGACGGGATCTCGCCTACGATCACCACGGAATTCGAAGTGTTCATGCTTCCTGTGAAAACCACAAAGGCGGCGACTACGACCGCGACCAAGGGTCCGATTTTCGCAACCATTGACGCCAGGTTTTCTTTTACGCCGCCGATTCTGAGTAGCGGGACAACGCCATGGCTAAAAAACACCAGGATCAAACAACTGGCCAATCCAATCGACAAAGTTGCCAGGTTGGACTCACCGAGTTTGGTTAAGGTGTTCGTAATGAGTTGAAAAGGATATTCGCCACGTTCGGCCGAAATTCCAAAGAGATGCTTGAGTTGACTGAATCCGATTACGATCGCGGCGGCACTGGTAAAACCAACGAGCACGGGATGGCTAATGAAGTTCACCAGGAATCCCAATCGAAACGCCGCCATCGCGATTTGCAGAACGCCAATCATCAAGGCCAGCATTAAACACAACTGGATGAACTCCGGACTTCCCGGGACTGCCAGTTCGCCCACACCCGCAACGACCAGCA
>CAMYNE010000785.1 GCA_947259675.1 uncultured Pirellulaceae bacterium | reverse complement strand
TTTGATCCTTGATGTTTTTGTCTTTCAAAAAAATCCAGACTGGCACTGTCGGGTTTGATTCAAGAGCCGAATACACCTGCTGATCAATGTGAACGTCGTGAGCCCCTATGAACGAACCGCCGGTTAGAATGAAAACGATCAGCAAAGTTTTGTAAAACGCATTGAGCATGTTAGGTTCCGTTAGTCTGGGAAGAAGTTTGCCTTGCGCATGGTCAGGTCAGTGCTTCTCAACCGTGATTGTCGGTATCCACCAGAAATTCCGATGGTGCCCAACCCTGGAATTATAATTTTGAAGCGCCACTATTTTAAGCGGTTATCGAGCAAATTCAACAATCAGGGTATTTGCACGTTTAGCGGCGATTTGAGAGGATTTATTGATGTATGCGAACTGAACGAGTTCGGCATTGGCATCCTGTTTGCATAGCTCAAACCATGTGGATTCTATCCATTAGGCAATCAAACGATTCTTTTTGCAGGTGGCTGACGGGTCGGTGATTGGCGAACAGGCAAATCAAGGTGTAGTAATCGTTCCCCTAAGTGAACATCTCCCGATTCAATGAGTTTTTGAATTGAAATGGTTTCATACATCGATGTAATCGTGCCGCGCGGCGGGAAGAGTTTGATCGCCCGCGTGCAACGAGATGCGAGGATTCCAGTGATGGGGCACTTGGAAGGACTGTGTCATGTGTATGTGGATCGGGCAGCCGATTTGGAAATGGCCAAAGCAATTACGCTTAACGCGAAGTTACGGCGTACCGGGATTTGCGGAGCAGCCGAAACGTTGCTGGTAGACAGAGATTGTGCCAACACACACCTGGCTCCGATTGTCACAGAGTTGTTGGATGCCGCCTGCGAAGTGCGAGGTGACGTGGGCACCCAACAGGTCGATCAGCGAGTCAAGCCAGCCACAACCGAGGACTGGAGCACAGAATATCTGGACTCGATTATCTCAGTCAAGCTTGTCGGCGGTTGTTGCCACTTGAGCCTTTGCGCGGCGCAAGGCCGTAACCGAAAAGGACTTATGTCAAGTTGTCAAACCATGCGCGCAAACCGCGCGAAGTTGCCGTGAAAGACTCTTAATCTACACGCCCGTGTACCCAATTGGCTCGATTTTGCTTGCACTTACTTGCGATCCGGACGATTTTGGCCGAGAAACCGCCCTTCAAACTTGTCAGAGGCATCCAAAAGATTTCATCACCAAATGCTCCCAAAAAAAATCGGAAAAATTACCGCTCAAATGTTTGATTATCGCCGCCATTCTACTAATAATGTGGTCCTACCGAGGCTGCTACAATCCCTTTGCGGGAGTTCAATCAGCAGCCATTTTGTCCCACGAATCACACCTAGGTCTCTCCAATGCAACGCAAAAATCTCGCTCTCCACATTACCACGTTATTGGCAATCGTCCTCATTTTTGTTTGCGGCAGGACGCAAGCTGATTGGATTCAGACAATTGACGTCGCGGCGTCGGATAGGATAACGGTTTTGGCTTGCCCGTTGATGCTTCGGCTAATTTCTTTTACGACAGCGGTACGGGCGACTTGACCGTGACCTTAATGAACTTGACTGTCGATCCCAGAGCCGTCAATCAAAACTTGTCGGGTCTGTTCATGACTTTCAATACTGGGCAGTCGGCTGGTACCCTGTCGAGTAGTTTCGGTGTCGAACGTATGGTCGCTGGTGACAAGAGTTATGCTGATAGCGCTACTGTTGCGACTGGCTGGGATTTGCTGGGCGGTGCGATAGATCCGTTATTCGGAACGGTTGGCTTGCATTTGGATTTGCTGAGTACCGGGACGTCGCCCACGCACACGATCATCGGACTGCCTGATGCAAATAATTTATACGGCGATGCAAATCCTTCGATAGCGGGGAATGGTCCTCACAATCCATTCTTTGGCGAGTCGGCAACCTTCGTGTTGAACATCCCCGGGCTTAGTAATTCATCGCGTGTCAGCAATACTACCTTTCAATTTAATACTTCGGCAGGCACTTATATTGGAGTTCCTGAACCGTCAAGTTTTGCGTTGTTGGGTTTGTGTTTTGGCTGTTTGGGTCTCAGGCGATCTCGGAATCGTCATCCAATGGCCTGAATCATCGCACAGCGCTGAAGGTATAGTGCGATGACAACAAGTGCTGATCGCCCTCAGTGAAGACACCTGGAACCAGTTGGACAGCGTCCACAATTCACAACCAATGAATGATCTGGTGATTCTTCAAAGGTAGCAAATTCGGAAACGGGTGGAACTCGCTTGCCTCTATAGAATTGGCAAGAAACCCCCGCGTTCACGCGGCGGTAGGCTCATCTTCGACCTAGCTTTAACAAGCATTAGCAAATAGCAGAAGCCCCCGCATTTATGCGGCGGGAGCGTCACCTCTCGCCCGACGGGGATGCCA
>CAMYNE010000784.1 GCA_947259675.1 uncultured Pirellulaceae bacterium | reverse complement strand
TACCCGTGACCCGAATGATGGAAACCGAACGGGCGAAACTCCTGGTCATGGAAGATCGATTGCATCAACGTGTCGTCGGCCAAAACGAAGCCGTAGCAGCCGTCAGTAACGCGGTTCGCCGCAGTCGTAGTGGACTACAAGATCCGAATCGCCCGATTGGATCGTTCATGTTCCTCGGGCCGACCGGTGTTGGAAAAACGGAGGTTTGCAAAGCACTTGCGGCGGTGATGTTTAACGACGAAAACGCTATGGTTCGGATCGACATGAGCGAATTCATGGAACGGCACAGCGTTAGTCGCTTGATCGGCGCGCCTCCAGGATACGTTGGCTACGACCAGGGTGGAAAACTCACTGAAGCTGTAAGGAGACGTCCTTATTGTGTCATCCTGCTGGACGAGATTGAGAAAGCTCACGACGACGTTTACAACGTTTTGCTGCAAGTACTCGATGACGGTCGTTTGACAGACAACCACGGGCACACGGTCGATTTTTCGAACACAATCGTCGTGATGACCAGCAACGTTGGTAGCCCCCTCATTCAGAAAATCACTGAAGAAGGTGGTAGTTTGGAAGAAATGACGGAGGCAGTCGAGCAGACTTTGCGATCTCGATTCCTTCCGGAGTTGTTGAATCGAATCGATGAGAAGATCGTCTTTCAACCATTATCGAGAGACGAGATTCGCAAGATCGTCGATTTGCAGATCATCCACTTGCAAAAACGGGTGGCCGAATCGGGTTGGGAGTTGAGCGTCACCGATGCCGCACGAGATGCAATTGCCGACGAGGGGTTCGATCCGCTGTACGGTGCAAGACCGCTGAAGCGCGTTATTCAGAATCGAATCACCAACGAGTTGGCAAATGAGATGTTAAAGTCCGACGGGAGCGAAGGCAACGCGATTACCGTCGACCACGATGGTGCACAGTTTTTCTTTAAGGTGGGTTGAGAAGCGAGAGGCGAGTACTGAGTGCGGGATACTGAAAAAACCCCGCGATTAATTTGATCGCGGGGTTTTGCGTTAAAGATCCAACGTGAAACAGACGCTTACTGCTTCTCCAAATCACCGGCTCGGATGATCACAAGCTTATCCGGGTCAACGTACTTTTTGAACGCCGCCTGAATCTCGGCCGCTGTCAATTCGGCAATACGTTTTTCGACTTTGCTGGTATACGCAAACGTGCGATCCAGATACAAGTTGGAACTCATTTGCCCGGCAATTGATGAGTCGGAAGCACGCGAAACCTTCTGCCTTTCCAACCAAGCAGTTTGCGCATCGGCAACTTCCTCGTCCGTCGGGCCGTCTTTGATAAACCGAGTCAGCTCTTCCATCGCTGCCTTCTCGACGGCATCCATGTTGATTGGATTCGTAATCGCATTGATTGTGAATCGAGCATCCGTACCCTTGCTTGGAAGTGAAAACTGCATTTGCCTTGTCCGGTGTGAGGATGTCGTTTTTCGCACCGTCCATTTCTTTACGGGCTTCACGCTCGATCGGCTGGAATTCAATTTCGGAGTCCCAGTCTTTCAATATTTCGGACAATGCTTCCAACGCAGGTTGTGGATCGAACTGGCCGACGATCGAAATCTCGCCAGTCGCGGTCGACAATTGTTTGTCGTAAATCTCCTTGATTTGGTCAAGCGTCAAGTCTTCGATCCGTTCAATCGTTTCATAAATCGTGGGCGCGTAACGTACGTCGTCTTTCGGATAATCGGAAAGAGCCCGTGACATTTCGATTGCGGCGAGCACCTGCGGCTCGGTCTGCATCCGTTTCATCATCATGGTGGATCGAGCTTTGCTTTGCTCAAATTCTTTTTCTGGAAAAGCCGGCTCACGCAAGATCTCGCCCAGCAATTGAATTGCCGGAACAAGCGAACTTTGCTTGGCTTGAACGGAAAACGATAATTGACCTGCGTTTCCACCTCGACCCCCGCCGCCGCGCCGCCCTCGACCTCGGCCACCGCCTCTTCCTCCAGAGATGCGTATACCCAGGTCATCCATTTTCGCTCGAAGCGCCTGACGGTCGAGATTCTTCGTACCTGCCATCATCATGGAGGAGATCATTCCCGCAGCCGTTGTTTTGTCCTGCAACGAGTCTTCGTTGCCGTATCTCAGCGTAAAACTCATGTTAACCGTTTCGCCGCGATTCTGTTTTGGCAGCACTGCAACTTGAATTCCGTTCATATCAACGGTGGTGATGCGGGCGTCAAGATTTTCTGGAGACGAATCAAACTCCTCGCCAGACGCGATTGCATTGCCACCTTCGTAGTCCTTCACAACAGCCGCGATGGACGGGACCGCTGGAATCTCCATCCGCATTGGTTTTTCGGTCGGAATAAACAATCCAACCGTTCGATTGTGCGGAGGGAAATACATCTTGGCGACGCGATTAACGTCCTCGACAGTCACTTCCTGAACGCGATCACGCTGCAAGAATAACAAACGCCAATCCCCCA
>CAMYNE010000783.1 GCA_947259675.1 uncultured Pirellulaceae bacterium | reverse complement strand
TGATCGTGCGCGAACTCACTGGCGGAATTTACTTCGGCACTCCCAGGGGAATTCGCGAAAACGAGAACGGTGAACGGGAAGGCTTCAACACGTACAGGTACTCGGAATCGGAAATCGAACGCATTGGTCGGATCGCGTTTGAAATGGCTTCTAAGCGTGAAAAACGACTTTGCTCAGTCGACAAGGCCAACGTTCTTGAGGCAACGATCCTCTGGCGCGAAGTGATGGACCGCATCGCCCCTGATTATCCCGAAGTCGAACTTAGTCACATGTACGTTGATAACGCGGCAATGCAGCTTGTACGCGAACCGAAACAATTTGATGTCGTCGTCACAGGAAACATGTTTGGCGATATTTTGTCGGATGCCGCCGCGATGTTGACCGGTTCCATTGGCATGCTTCCGTCTGCTTCGTTGGCCAAAGACGGTAGTGGTATGTACGAACCTTGCCACGGATCAGCTCCGGATATTGCCGGCCAGGGAAGTGCCAACCCCTTCGCCACAATTCTCTCAGCGGCCATGATGCTACGATACACTTTGAATGTTCCAGAAGCGGCGGATGCCATCGAAGCATCCGTTGGCCGCGTGCTTGATCAAGGACTGCGGACGCCTGACATCTACAGCGAAGGTTGTACGAAAGCATCAACCTCCGAACTAGGCGATGCAGTTGTCGAAGAATTTGTTTCAGCGATGGCTTCACAGTAATATATGATCGCTAGACAAAAAAGAAGGTGCGAAACAGCAGTCTTCCATCAAGGAATAGTAAAATCTGAAGCAAGCTCTTTGGTCGTGGACAAGGGCATCGTTGCGACAAGGATCAAGAAAACATCGCAACGTTTCGACTGTGCCGCAAACTACCGGGCGAGACTGATCAATTGCTTGCGAGCTTGAATAAAATCGATCGCCGCCGAACGAATGGGCTCGGAGAGCTGACGATAGTAGCGGTCATAATGTCGATCGTCACCCGTTTGAATCAGGTACTCCGCCCAGGCGGATGGAACGCTGTTTGTCGACGTTGCTCCAAATAACGATTCGATTTCCTGCTTGAAACCGCCCGTACCCTGCCGCCGGAGTTTATTTTTCCATTTTTGAGACAGGGCGATTTGCGTTTGGACAAACTCGAGTGCAATTTCACGCGCCTGGTCGTCGCCTTCGAGATAAACGGGCATTACGAACGCTTGGCCAACTCGGATTTCGTCCCCCCAGGGGCCAAGCCGTTTCTTCTCCCCCTCCGCTCGGCACTCAATCTGTAAAATGCCGCCCCGCCAATGGTCGGGGACTCGAAAAGCGACGACCAGATCTCGACCACCCTCCAAGGTATCTTTCTTTGATGGATGAAAGCGAAAAAAGGCTCCCGTTCCGCGCTTGAGTGTCCCGCTGGCGACGAGCACGTCGTGCTGCGGAACCTCCTGGTAGCTGATCGTAGAACCATTCTTTTTCGAAAACTGAGCTTCGGCAGTGGCATTCACCATGTCTTCGTAACCACTCTTTAAACCGATCCCGAGCGTACGATTCGTGTCGGACCTCCGCTCGATCGAGATCAGTCCGTTTATGCCGCTATAGGTTTGCGTTTTGGGGCCATAGTCAAAGATCGGATAGGCGGATCGATTCCAAAAAACGTCGTACCGAAACTCGTCGATTGACTCGCGGAGTTCAGGATGAATTTGCGACGAAACCGGAATGACAACTTCAACGATCTTTTCACTGTTGAAGGAAATCCCTTCAACGATCAACGGGTTGGCTCTGAGAATTGCCGGCGCGTCAAATTTGACGTCATCGCCAACGGCCAACATCCCGCAAGGTGAAAACAGCGAAACCAAGAAAAGCAGAGAGACGGAAAATCGACCAACCATAAGAACACTCCTGATTGTGACGGCTCGATTTGCTTCGGTCTGCCCTCCATTGAAACCGTTACAAATCAGAAATTACTCCGTCTTGGAGTGCGGCGAAATCCTGTGAGAATTGGGTGGATCAACCGCTTTTACGGCTTTACTGCCCAAATGGTTCGGACACGAGGAAACTTTTTTGGGCGTTTTTCGTCGATTTCTGTAGATCTTTTTGCCAGCACACCATTTCTGCCAAAATAGCTGTAACGAATCGGTCGCAAATGAGTGAGTCTTTTGAAACATAATGGATCCCAATGAGTTTCAGACATGCAGCAAAACGGAAAATTGCGAACAACTGCAAAACTCGGGACAAGTGCAGCTGGCAGTGCATGAATCTCGAATCGGCGCAGGATGCTGTGCAGCATACGTTCATGCAACTCTGCAAACAGCCTCCCGGCAAAGTTGCCCACAAACTGGCTCCTTGGCTTTATACGGTGTGCCGCAACCGAGCCTTGGATGAAATCAAATCCGGCAACCGGCATACGGCAACGGATCCGCACGATTTCGACAACATTGATCCGAAAGCATATGATCCCGCAGCTCGTGCCGAGCAGATTGATTTTTTTAAAAGTCTACGGGCGCTAATGACAAAGCTTGGTGATTCTGAGCGAGACGTGATTGAACTCTGGTCTCATGGATTCGATGCTAAGGAGATTTCACAAATCCTGAGTCGACCGGTCGGAACCGTACGAGTCAATTTACACCGTGCAATTAAAGCGTTGAGACGACACACTGAAGTAGCGAATTGGCTGGAACGCGCGACCGGCCAAGTCGTTCGGCCTGATGTAGGTCCGCCAAAGACGGGACCAACATCGAATTGCAGCGAAACACCAGCACCATCTATCACAGGTGAACGATCATGAAACGAAAACAGCGCACCAGCCCATCCGAACAGCTCCTTGTCGATCAGACGATGGAAGCCCTGGATCATTGCGACCCCAACACAACGAAGATCTCGTCTCTGCAAAATGAAAACCAGCGTCAGACAACAGCACTTGGAAACCAGCTTCGCAACGCCGCTCAAGTCGACTTGCCACCGGCGGATCCTGGTTTGCGGGAAATGTTAATGGACGAATTGGATTCCAAATCAAAACTGCCAAAAGAAAAGCCCTTAACTGGTTCTTCAAATTCGAGTGTTGCTCGGTGGGCGATTGCGGCAATGGTTTTGCTGTCAACAGGAATCTGGGTGACCCTTCAATTTGGCAACACAAATATTAAAGAAAATTCGCTTGCGCTTAAGTATCAAACGATTCATACCAACGTCCCGGAAGATCAACAAGATGCAGGCGTGACGAGATTTGAAAACGGAGA
>CAMYNE010000782.1 GCA_947259675.1 uncultured Pirellulaceae bacterium | reverse complement strand
CAGATTCTCGATACCCGAAAAAGCGAAGCGAGAATCTCAGCAAGCCAGGCAATGCTCAATATTCAAAGTTCACTCGAAAAACTGGCAATAATCAACCAGGATATCGCTCGTTTGAATGCATGGCATCAACAGCTGAAAGCCAAACAAGAGATCGAAGCTGAGGATTCTTACCTGGAATTGAATCAAAACTGGATCGAACTTCAACAGGCCAAGTCCGATCGAATCACGGCCGCAATCAATCATGAAACGGCCAAAATTAAACTTCTACAGGCACAAGGGCAATTAGTGCAACAATGTGGATACGAACTTACCTCGAATTGTAACGGTCCAAACCGTTATATTTGTGAATAACGGGTCTTCTATTCGTTCCGTTCATCGGGAATTGTGCTCAGCTGGTAAAGTGATTCGCACTCACGTCATTACCGATTAAAATCGTATTAGACGGCTCGGCAGCAAGTTCTTAACAGCGACCAGACAATGCGTGCATTTCTAGTAATTTTGTTAGCGCTGATCACAGGCGCAGGTGGATGGTATTTGGGTAGCCGATACGGTGCGTTAGACTCGACGGCCAGAGATTTCAGCGACACAAATTCCAATGGCGCGAGATCGGCCGAAATCTCATCTTCCAAAACGTCAAAAACGATTCGCGGTCAGGGCAAGTTCGAACCTGCATCTGGAATAATCAAAATCGTCGCTCCACCCGGCGAACGAATTGCCCAGTTGATCGACAAACAGATCGGTGAAGTTGCTCACGCTGCAGAGCCAAATTCTGCGGGAGAAGGATCTTGAGTTGGCCGAGGCTCGCCGTGACGATGCGTTGAAAAAAGCCAAATACGAAAGAGAACAGGGTGAATACCAACTCGACTCGGCAAAACTGGCTCTGGCCGAGGCCAATGCGAGTGACGAAAAAATTGCGAGTGAGGCCAAAAAGATTGTTCTCCTTGAACGCCAGTTTACCGCAGCAGAGAAACTTTTTGGCCGACTGAAAAACATTCAGTCGAACCCTGCGACTGCCGACCTGATCAACCAAACGGAAGTCGACAAGCAGCAGTTGATGGTTGAGCAATTGAGTCTCCAGATTGAACAGGCCAATCTCGAAATCGAAATGTCACAGAAGAGTGCCGACCGCGCCAAGGAACTCGCAAACAACAATCTTAAGACAGTCAAGTATGCGGTCGAGAATTCCAACGAGGCGATCCCCTTGCAGTCGCTCAACGCCGCCGTCGCGATGGCCCAACAGGCTCTGGAGATGACCCAGATTAAATCGCCAATCGACAACGCAACGATTTTGGACATCATCGTTCGCGAAGGCGACTCGGTTACGAACCAACCGGTGATGGTTCTGGGGGACACTTCGCAGATGCATTGTATTACCGAAGTCAATGATTTATTTCTGAATTTGATTGATCTTGAAAAACACAACAACCTGCGGGCCAGAATCACCAGCAACGCGATCGAGAAACCGCTGATGGGAACCGTCATTGCCAAGGGTGTCATGATTGGTCCGCCATCCTTAAAAGACCCCAATCCATTCGCCAGTGTAGATCGGCGAACGGCAACCGTAACGATTAAGCTTGACGATTCAGTGACTGCCGTGGGGTTTGTGAACCTACAGGTTGAAGTCGAAATCGAGGTCGAACCCGGTGCTTTCGAATAGTCACGTAACTCGCCGAGGCTGTGATTTAATTGATGAAACCAATCAAACTGAGCCGACGGCGCTAGCCGCGGGTACTTCAGACGCGAAGTTAATCGTGCAACACCCAACGCTAGCGCGTACGGCTCAGCAAAAATCACAACCTCTTCGAGTCGCTAACCGTAGAGGTGGCTTCCATTCGCCGTCCTCATAATCTTCAATTACTTTCGGCGGCAGGATGCCACCGCTACCGCATCAGTCGAACGCGTACAGCGCTTTGTCCGTTCGGATGTAGATCTTGCCGTCGGCAATCGCAGGCGTCGCATAGCAGGATTCGGCCAGGTCGTTGACGGCCAGGATCTCAAGCTTGTCGGTATTCCAACTGGTCACGGCGACCTTGCCGGCAGTGTTCGCGAAAAACAGCTTGCCGTCGGCAACCACGGGAGAAGCGTAATAATTGCCCGAAGCCCCCTCAAGTCGTCCGCGATACAACACGTCGCCGGTCAACGGTTCCAATCCCGTCACGATTCCAGAGTCGCTGATCATAAACAGCTTTTCAGCGTGAATGACAGGCGACGGCAACTGCGGAATGTTGCGATGATACATCCAGAGTGTGTTCTCTTTGGAAACGTCGCCTTCACCCCCCAGCCGAATTGCCGCCA
>CAMYNE010000781.1:1573-2718 GCA_947259675.1 uncultured Pirellulaceae bacterium | reverse complement strand
AAAAATTCCGAAATCGAAATCATTCATTGGGATCGGAAGCTTGAATCCCAAGGCGATTTTCAGCCAAGTGAAGGTTTGATTCGGCAAGCCCTACGGTCGAACGAGACGATCCTGCACGTCTGGGATGAAAACGCGTTAACGAATCCCGATCACAAAACGAGCTCGAATGATTTTACAATTGACTATCAAAACGATTGGGCTTTCGTATGTGCTCTTGGTGGCAAGGCTTGCCAGGGGTTCGGCATCTATGTCGCCGGCAAAAACCGCGGATTGGTGACACCATTCGACACTGATTCGGCACATTCTGAGTTACAGGGCGATATAAAATTTACGGAACTTGTCGGTTCAACCCTCGCCAATGTGTTACAGATCCAGCAACTCGAAAGACAACAGACGAGTCTTCGCAGTTTTTTTTCCCCGCTGGTTCTGGAAGCGTTTGCCGATCAGGATCCCGAGGTCGCGCTCGCCCCAAGGCAATGTGAAGTCTCCGTACTTTTCTGCGACTTACGGGGTTTCGCAACCACATCGGAAAAAATGGCTGACAACTTGCTCGATCTGCTTTCGAGAGTCAGCGATGCCTTGGGCATCATGACTCGGAACATTTTGGACCTCGACGGAGTGGTCGGTGACTTTCACGGCGATGCGGCGATGGGATTTTGGGGCTGGCCTATTGCCCGCGACAACACGGCCAACTCCGCGTGCAAAGCGGCTTTGGCGATTCAACACGAGTTGGCCAAGATCGCACGTGACGAAAACCACGTTTTGCGCGATTTTCAAATGGGAATCGGCGTCGCTACAGGAAACGCAGTTGCCGGGAAAATCGGAACCGACGATCAAGTGAAAGTCAGCGCGTTCGGCCCCGTCGTGAATCTGGCAGCCCGTTTGGAAAGTATCACTCGCCGACTTGGCGCCGCTGTCCTTCTGGACGAAGCGACGGTTGACAAACTCACGCCCGCTCATCCCTTCTCGATTCGCCGATTGGTTCGCGTCCAACCTTACGGCCTCCAATCACCGACAACTATTTATCAACTTCTTGGTTCGCACGATAATTTGGATGCCGACTACCTCACCCGTTTCGCGGCGATTCTGAGTCTCGTGGAAAGCGGTGATTGGAAAAACGCGTTGACCAAATTGAAAACGGTCGA
>CAMYNE010000781.1:0-1551 GCA_947259675.1 uncultured Pirellulaceae bacterium | reverse complement strand
GCGCCCGATGACTGGTCCGGAGTAATATCTTTTGAAACGAAATGACAATGATTACTTTGGGCCACTCTTTGGGCCACTCTTTGGCCGGTTTGTCAGGCAGTGTGTCCAACTGGCTTAAGATTAACACCATCCAATTTTTGCATCACCATCGTGGTTCCCCTAAAATAGAGTCAAGATAGATACTTCGTTATTTACCTGGATCCATATGCCGCTTCGTGTCCATTGTCCATCTGGCTGTTTTATACGAATACCGTCCAATCGGGCTGGTAAGATCGTTCGATGTCCGGAATGCAAGAAGGTGATTCAACTGGGAACTGTCACCGAAAGCGAACGTCAAAGCGGCAAACCGATTCCCATGTCGGCCAAAATCGTTTCGACCGCAGAAACGCTCGGTATCGAAGAGACCGATCCGTTTCCAACGATTGATGCGACTTCCGCCGATCAGCTTCCGCTCGAACTTCCTCAGGTACAAGTTAAATCCTCTAAGGCGTACGGGGATCGACCAAGGTTAATGGTCCCCAAGAACATCGAGCCTCCATCGGTTCGTCGTCGCAATTCGACCGGTCAAAAATCAACTAAGATCAAACGCGCCAAACCTGCCAAGAGAGCCGCCTTGCAAACGGTCAGTTTGAATACGGGCGATCAACCCGCCTTGGAAGACGACATTCCTGCTGTCGCCGATTCCGCCAACACCAAAACCGGACTCCGGCGAAGAGTCTCGTCGGCGAATGCCGACCGGGCCATGTTGTCTAGGTTTTTTGCCGTTTGCCTGTGCGTCGTCGCGGCGATCAATCTGGCACCTGCAACTTATTTCTGGATCCAGTGGAGTCAAACGTTCGAGTCGACCGCCCTGCCGAGATGGATTTACTTACAGGCGTTCATCGCAGCGATGCATGTGATCTACGCCATTTTTCTCGTACAGATCCGCGACTGGTCAGCACTGAGAGCCGTCTCGATTGCAATGTTGGCAGTTGCCTTCGTTTTCGGATTGGTTTCAACAGGTTTAATAGCTGGCGGTGGGCAGGGGATCATCGCGCAGTTTCTGGAACTTCCGCACGTGCTCACTTCCAAGGCGAGCATCTGGTGCGTCGCTATGCTGTGTCTTTCGACACTAATGTGTTACATGGGCGGACGTGTGGCGGTGAATTGGCAACGAACCGAACAGCTTCTGCGTGAAATCATTTCTTAGCCAGATAGTGAAAGCAACTGATTCTGTGGACTCTCAACCCAACTGCCACTGGCTTGTACTGGTTCCAACACCGTTTGAGCTGGCCCGGATTCAAAACGCGAGTTTGACGCTTGTTGAACAACCTGGCACAAGGGTCGAACTCTGTGGATTCGGTCCCATCGTGCCGGCGGCCAAATCAACCGAACTAATCCAGATTCTCCGTCCGAAACAAGTGTTGCTCATGGGAATCGCCGGTGCCTACAACGGTCGTCTAAAGAAAGGCGCCGCCTCAACGTTTCACAATGTCGGCTGTTTTGGAGTCGGCGTGGGATCCAACGAGAATTTTCAATCTGCAGGTTCGGTCGGTTGGAACCAATGGTCAG
>CAMYNE010000780.1 GCA_947259675.1 uncultured Pirellulaceae bacterium | reverse complement strand
CAGTCGGCAGTCGGCAGTAAGCAGTATTCATTGGACATTGGACATTGGACATTGGACATTGGACATTGGACATTGGACATTTCTTACCCCGACTGTTTTAAAAGATTTGTGAGACCCGATGATGTTTCTGCCATGGAAAATTCTTTGGCGCCAGCCGTTATGAGAAAGCTGCAGATAGCGATGTTGGATTGGCCTCCGAGTTGCAAGTCGTTCAGGAAAGCCTGCTCGATATCGATCGACTGGCTGGCAAGATATTGAGCCGACCGTTGAAAAACGTCTCGAGCTTTCAATATGCTCGCCGCCACAATCGTCTTATACTGATTGCAATCACGTTCGTTTTTTGTTTGAACTGCAATTCCATTCGTCTGTTCGACCTCCGTAAACGCCCGGAAATGGTCAGCTAATTCATCTGGGCTTGTCACAACTCGGCTGTTCGTCGGGTAAAGCGAAACAAACTCAGAAATATCGGAGTTTGGTTGGCCCGTCAGTCGCGACACCTCTTCAATCGCACTTTGAATCGTATAAGTGTCAATCGAATCCGATTCCGTACTTGTTTCTGGCGAATCGAATTCAAACAGGTCAATGATGAATTCATGCGTCTTGGACGAGAAGATTTTGGCGCCAATTAACGGTTGTTCGGTGGGCAAACGATTAAGTATGCTGGCCAAAAGGCCGGGGTAGTCTTGACCGGCCACGACGGCGATATGTCGGCCATCCGCCGAGCGGAGAACGATCTCTTGCTCTAAATGACATATGTTGATTGCCAACAACGCCTTCAAATGCGTAAGCTGATCCGCGCGCGTTAGCCGTTGAAAATACTCTTCGGGCAGATCTCGAACGATATTAGCGAGAACGTCATCCAGCTCAAAATCAATGTCCGCGCGTAATTCTTCAATCAGGTGGTAAGCTCGTTGTTCGGTCGTTTCGGCCATTGACGAAATTGTCCAGAGAAGCGTGGAAAACCATAATTCTAGCGTAGAAATCGATTCGGAAGTATCGACCAAAACATCGTGCCGGGAAAGGGGGCAATCGCCAGGCCTTACGCCGACCACGGTGAACTTGGATCATGCGTGCCACGATTCGAAGACAAGCTCAGGCGGCCCGTTTTGCTTGCGAACGGAGAGAAAGGGGATAATTCAGGGCGAGCAACTCAGGTTCCAGCATCTCATTTAATTTCTTAATCGAAGCAGGTTGCAGCCGTCGGAGATGGTCACCCGGCAGAACGGCTCGTTTGTGCGCCGTGGGGCTGTTGTCGGCACGGAACTCACCACGGTAACGAATGGTAAATCGGGTTGTCGCCAATTTGGGAAAGCGAAATGCGAACGCATTTATCACCTGCGCAAGCCAAAATGGAAAATTGGCCACCATGTCTTCGTACTTAACGACAGCATTCGAGATCAAAGTTTTTATCAGAGTGGCTAAAGCCGTATGAATAATATTGCGAGACCAAAATGTCACGCGGATCGCGAATGTGGAAAATTCGCTTAATCCGTTGATTTTTTTCAAATTCGTAACCGCCGCCTGTAAATGTGCGAATCGGGCACAGACAAAAGTCATGATCAATATCTGGTGAAACAAATTGATCATTTGGAACTATGTTATTCGGAGAATAGTACTTGATGCCGCGCATCCGGCTGAGCCGTCGGAACAATTGATAGAGAAACATCGTCCCGGATTTGTGAAGGCCATGGACGATGATGCCAGTTGGCTGATGGGGATTAATTCTGAGTTTGGCCATAAGAGCTCGCGAGTTGCGATTTTGCGGCTGGCCAAGTTATTGTTCGCAATGAGTTTGAACTAGGTCAATTCTCTCGCTAGCGTTGTCACTCGTCATTTTCCTGCTGATTGGGAATCCTGGCGATGTTGAAGTGCAAGCACTTGAGGCCATCGATGCAAGCTGGATGTTGCCTGCATTCGGACTTATGGTTCAAACTCTCGCGATTGGAGAAAGAGTTGGGACTGATCACATGTGATTTTGTACTTCAATGCCTTTCGTTGCTACGATTGCTGAAAGTTCTTAAAGAAACACCCTCCATATAAACGAAACAATAAGTCAGGTGAGTGTGTCTCATCCCGGACAAACGGTTTTGCCGTTAGCTGGGACGCCGAAGCACAATTACCTAAAGGGGGGAATCTTAATGAAACGACTGTTTCTTTATAGCCAATTAATACAACGACCCAGATGTATTACCTGGTTGGTTTCTCCCTTGGCGATGTCATCGCCGTTGACTTGGTAGTTTGAACCGGTCATTCCAATTCTGATGGTTTGATTATTCAGACCTGGACGATTCTTGGAATTGGACGGATCCTTCAAACGACCATCAACCGATGTCGTTAAAGGGCGATTCACGTTCCGAAACGTGGTGATCCCACCAAAGCGAGTATTTGTTTGTTCCGACCCAGAAGTGTTTGTTGACCGACAGATTGACCCAATTAGTCGCCAATTAAGACTTAGGAATAAGCGGTTATGCAGTTGAATGTTGTTCCGATGAGCATCCGCTTTGACTGTGTAGCGAAAGACGATTCAAAGTGATTTATGGAGAGCCTGCGATGAAGGTGTTCACAACTGGACAGGTCGCTAAGATCTGTAAAGTGGCCCCGCGCACGGTCAGCAAATGGTTCGATTCTGGTCGCCTTAAAGGTTACCGAATCCCAGGTTCGCAAGACCGTCGTATTCCACGCGAATACCTGATCAAATTCCTCAAAGAGCATGGTATGCCTTTGGGTGACCTCGAAGATGAAGCAATGGCCAAGATATTGATTGTTGCTCAAGATCAGGTATTAATCGAGAATCTCAAACGAGAACTTCCACCCGAGAAGTCATTCAAAGTCGCTGTTGCGGCGAGTGGTTTCGAAGCTGGAATTCAAGCTGAAAGTTTTCACCCAGACTGCATCATCACCGACTTCTCGATCGGTAAAGTCGAAGCTCTGCAGATCTGCCAAAATCTCCGTCGCAACAGCGACTTTGCCAAGACGATCTTGATCGCCTTGCTACCGGATG
>CAMYNE010000779.1 GCA_947259675.1 uncultured Pirellulaceae bacterium | reverse complement strand
TTTGAGTCTTGTTCTTCGGCAACGGCGTCGCGGTGAGCTTCCGGGTTCGGCTTCGGCAGACCGTGATTCAACGTCCACAGGCGAGCCTGTTTATTGAAACTGTAAAACGCCGAAATCCAGGCTGTTTGCAGACCCTTTTTGCCGTCAAGAATTGCGCCCTGCAGAATATACTCGCGGAAGAAGCGGAACATGGGACGCACAAGCAGCTTGAAATAGGACGTGTCGCGGCCCATTTCACTCCATTGCTGTGCCTGAAGCGTCGAATACCGGTGTATCTTCTCAAGAAGTTGATCGTAGTCCCAAACCGAATAGTGTTGCATTTTGTTTTTCAAGAACCCGACCCTGCCCGTGCTGATACGAACTTCGCCATGATCACTCGGACCTTCATACCGGCCACGGTCTCGGTGGAACAATCGAAGCACTCGGTCAGATCGAGCGTCACCGTACTTCAGCTTGTGACCCATGAAGTGATTGTCACGATAGATCCAATAACCGTCTTCCTGTGGACCGCGACTGAGTTCGAGAATAATTTCGTAAGACAATTCCGGCGTAATTCGCTCATCTGCATCGACGATCAAAACCCACTCATGCGTCGCTTGAGGGATTGCCCAGTTCTTAAAATTGCCAGACGTAATGTAATCGCGCGCGATGATCCGAACTTTGTCAAACTCTAATGCGATTTCAAGTGTGTCATCTGTCGAACCCGAATCTGCGATCAAGATTTCATCGGCGAGATTGACGAAGCTCTCTATGCACGGACGTAAGTTCAACCTTTCGTTCTTGCACGGAACAATCACGGTGAGTGGCTGCTTCATTGCTGAAAAGTATCCAATAAACGTGAATTAGCGATATGGTTCGGCATCAAGTTGGCCCTGCTGTCAATGCGTTTTGGACTTGTTCAGCGTCGTTTTGATGCTTGGTAAGACATGGGAACAGGGGAAGATTTCAGCCCCAATAACAGGGTGATTCGCTAGCAATATCACGGAACTGCTTTCGTAAATCTGCCTTCAGTTGTCGGAATCCTGCGCCATGAAAATTCTACCTTGACCATTATCGACTTGATCGCAACCATTCCTCTCCCTTTTGGAGCAGTTAGCAAAAAAAAGCAACATCGACAAAGGAAATACGCAAATGATTATTCGCTGCGGATTAATAGTGGGCCTTGTTTTGGCTTTTACGTCTTCGGCAAGTGGTTGCCAGTTTCCTTACGGTCAACGAGTTGCTTCACCTCCTCCTCGTCCAAATAGGGTGCATGAACCTTAATGTTTTTTTTGAATCATTTGGGGCTGGTTTTTCTGTCGTAGCAAGTCCCGGGTCGTTTGTGAAAGTGATTGGATAGCTGCTCCTGGTCGCATAGGATTGCGGTCACAACTTGCAAAATGGCCTCCGCTTGCTCGCCATCATTCCAGAACTTTTCGGTTCCTTTGACTCGATGATTCATCTCCTTGATCTGAGACTCAATTAGGCAACTGGTCGTCGGCAACCCGCGTTCGCGGTACAGCGGATAATTCATTCGAGCCTCATTGTTGGTCAAGTAGCCAATCGTGTCGGCGATCAACTTGCGTGGGTCGGAAGCCTCGGCATCCTCAGGCGGCATGCCGAGCGCAACCTGCTTCGACTTCAAGACCCCAATCACTTCCTCCACGTTGCCCTGCCAGCAGTCCTCGATCCAACCAACGGTTTGCTGCCATGCGACATCGCGATCCGACTCGAGCGACTGCGAAACCTCGTGCAAGTGCTCGATCGGATGAATGAAGTCCAGGATCGGTTCGAAGGTAGAAAAGTGTTCTTCGTGGATCGTCCAGTTGTAGCCCAAGCCGTCGCCCAAAAACGCTCGCTTGGGCGCCGTGAAAAAGCCGCGTCGATCGGCTTCGGCAGCCATCATCGGACCGAACTCCTGACTACTGACCATCGACGAAAGACAGCTTCGAAACAGTGGCTTGGGACGCCACGAGAGATCAGGCTTGAGGGTCGCGTCGCTTGAGTCAACCACGTTCTGGTCCTGCTCATCGCCAAGCCCGGCAAGCAGTTCGCTCATGTTTTTACGACTCGAAAAGCAGGTCGGCAATTCCGGGTGCGGGTCGCTGGAGAAGCTTTCGGAGGCCATCCTATGGAAGCTGGCGTTCTTCGTTTCACGCCAATGCGGATTGAAAACGCCATGCCCTGCATCCACATCTCGCGTTTGGATGCGGCCGCCATCAATCTGCACGCAAGCCAGTGGTGGAGGCGGGTCGGCGACCGTTTTGGGCTGAGTTAAAAGCCGATCCTGCCAGGCCTGAGTTCGAACATCGCGTGACACTTGAAGTTCACTGCCAATCATGGTCGTCAGTAAACTGACTTGCTTGGAGGAGATCTTGAGCTCAAGAAAACTCTCCAGCAATTTGGCAGCGATCGAAAACGATTTGCAACTACCACCGGCCAGCACGATCAACTCCGTTAGTTGGCTGTCGTACTTGCGACCGTCCAGGCCAAGTGTTTCACGCTGAGGGAAAAAAAGAACGCCGACAAGCGTTGCAGTGGAATTT
>CAMYNE010000778.1 GCA_947259675.1 uncultured Pirellulaceae bacterium | reverse complement strand
GCTTGTTGATTGTCGAGTTGAATCTTGATCATGTTAAGACATCCAAGGCTTGACTCTGAAAACAAATGATTCGCGTACATCAGGCCAAAACGGGATTGAACCAACGACTTCAACCGTCCACTTAATGGCGTTATTGCCAGTATCCAATGTATGCATTGCATTCTCCGGTATTCGAATCGTTTTCGAACCGAATTGAATATCGTCGGATGATGTCGCGTTGACTACATCGATCTTGGCAAACGTTTCGGTATCCGTGTTGATGTCGGTTCCACGTCGATAGGTGGCTGATTCTTGTCCTTCTATGTGAATGGCAAGACGGCGAATACGATTGGACTTTCTGGTGACTTCCCAGGCAACCTCTACCTCACCCCCTAATGGCACGGCACCGTTGCTAAGCGCGATCTCGACAGTTGGGTTAAATGCCGCCAACAATGAATAGAAGAAAACACCGATCAGCCCCAGACCAATCAGCACAAATGGAATCAGAAACATCGCCAATCCGATTCTGGCCCACGGACCGCCCGCATCCGTGAACAAGTCAATGACAAAAACACTTACGATCCCATTCCAAAACAGGCACATGAAACCGAGGACGGCTAGCACCACCAAGCGGGAATTTTCTGGTTTGAGTCTCAACGGTCCATCAATCTGCTGATCGAGCATCTCCGCGGGATGCGATCCGTCTGAGGTGCCACTCATTTCGGAATGACCGGTTAACAGGGTTGCAGACTTCGCAGTTGATCCAATTTTCAGGCGTCGCATTCTCTCTTGTCGCTGAGCGTCCGTATTGAAACCCCAGCCACGACAAGCGGCGTACATGATCCCGCCACCGACCAACATAAAGACCAACGGTAACAACCCGAACAGCATTTCCCAGCCGAGTGTTCTCTTCATCACAGAATTGCCCGGATTTTGAGGTTCGTAATAGCAAACCGTTTTGGATCCCACGGGGTGTTTTTGCTGTTGTTTCACGGCTCCTTTGCGGCTGCCCGAAACCTTGAAGAAACTGTACTCGTCGTTTTCATAGGTTTGGCCGTTGACTTCATATCTGTATGAAAACTGGGCTTGGAATGACGAACCTTCCGAATCGTGATGTTCCACAATTTTGCTGGTAAGAATCGTTGCTTCGGTGCTCGGCCACAGTCGGGCATCGTTCCATTTGAGGACCGGATCGACAACGACCATCCACATAAAGAAGGAGCCGGCAAGAAAGAAGATTGAGCCAAAGACCAACATCGCGACGCGGCCACATCCTGAGCCAGTGCGCTGGGAAATTGTTTTGGCGTTCATAGTCGATTTTCGTTTCAACACTTATTGTCGAGATTTTACCTCGAATAGAATTTGAAACGCAACTCGTCGGTCGGGCTTTTCGTGAACGTCGTCCAATACAGCGGCGGCTAGCGAGCAATGGCACTTGGAACTACCGATTAGCTGTGGCAGCACTCAGCCACTTATTCACTCAAGAGCCTCATGCCACCGATGCGCGTCGAACCCCAAAAAATAAGCCCCTGGTGTTTAACCCAGGGGCTCGAGACGCTTAAGAGGCGTCGATTAACAGTTTGTCAGTTCAAATCGAACGTTATTCGGGTTCCAAAACCACCAGTTTTCAATCTACTGAATTTGCCATCCGACTTGATCCATTCGCAATCGGATCGGACCGGGATCCATTCGCAATCGGATCGGACCGTCTACCGTCTTGGCACACGTTATCTCCGCCCTCAGCTCGCCATTCGGACCGACGAAGTCAGCGACAGGATTTGTGAACTCATATACGGTGTTGTCGCTGTCTGGCTGACTGATGAAGGGCATGCCTACATAAGTCCCGGTTGTGAAGTTCCACATGCGCAGCTGGATGAACGCCGAATTAAGGCCGAACTGGGGGCCGCCGACAAGCCGCAGTGTCACGTCAGTCTCACCAACGGGATTCGTATTACCTTCGAAAGTAACCGCGATCGGAGGCGGTGAAAACGCCGCGACGAAGGTTTCGCTCTGGAGGGTCCAGATCGCGCTGTCCTCATCGCAAATATCCGCCGAGCTTCCGCTGCTGGTCACGCCGGCTGTCACCGTCGCCGTGTCGACGACGCCCGCATCGGAGACATCAATGCTGATATCCGAAGGTGTTCCCGGTCGAAACATCCCCAACGTCAATTCCGATGGGCGGGTGTCCGAATCGCACCAAAATGAATAAATCGTGTTCCAACGCAACGCGTTAGCGTCTTCATTTTCGGCAAATGTCTCCGTCGACCAATCGATCTCATTTCCGTTGATGGAATCAGCCCAATCCACGCCTGAATAAGGTTCTTGTTGGTAGTCAATGTCATTAAACCCTGGATTACTTACTGAACCCGAACAGAATCTTATGCCGAGCGATTGTAACGATCGGTGCGAGTTCAGGTTTTCAATCGCGACCTCAGTGTGAAAACCACCAAGTTCCTGTGGCGTTGTACGTATTCCGACAATTACCCGACCATCATTCGGGACGTCGACATTAAAGATTTCAACATCTGGATGCACTGCTTGCCATGCGAGAATGCCCGGCTTCTCCCTCTGGGTTTGTGCCGAGCCATTAACATTGATGTCCACAACGTCACCCCCGCCGCTCGCAAATGCTTCTCGATACGAGGCATTATTGTTGCCGTTCCCAGCCGCAGCGTCCTCGGGATGAACATATTGCGATTCGACAAAATAGCGTGCCCCAGGATTTAAAGCTGGATCGAGATCGGTATTCAGAACTCGAATGCGACCATCAAGGAGATTTCTTGGAAAAGGAAGACGGCTATACGGCATTACAAAAATTCCCGTTGACGCGTTAACTTCGCTTTTCGGACCGATTCCACTTTGATTTCCGTTCAAACCAGCTGAATACGGATCGGAACAATTAACTCCGAGATAAACTGTACTACGATCGATGCACTGGCCACAAAGGTTGCCCGCTGCGACAGCAAATCCATGCTTGAGCCATGACATTCCAAGCTGTTCAATCCGACCGTCTTTGACACGATATAGATTTTGTGAAATCACGGGGTGTATATTGGTGTTAGATTGCCAAATAAGCCGCTCATCACCAATGTTGCATGATGTCGTCGCAATTGCGAAAGAAGTTTCACCATTTAACGTATCATAGCGAGCAATGTTGGGAATATCGCCAACGATTACGTCGGGACCAATCCCCAAATAACTCATGGGCTTCGCATAGATTTGCAATTCCAAAGATGCCCACAGACCCGTGAGCATAACGACTGACAACAATACGATGTTTCGAGAGTTTTTCAATTTTGAGTTCCCTGAGATAATGAGCTAGTTGACTGCGGGTATACTGATAGATTAATTCCGGCCGAGGGCCTAGGTTGGCCGATTATGGGCAAACTCGTAATGCTTGTCAATTATTTCATCGGCGATTGCCTTAACGCATGCGGAAATTTCGGGTTTTGACCCATACTTTGGAGGGGAACTGGATTTTCCATGGATTACGAAGTTTTCGACGTTTCAATGGCGAGTTTTAGCAGCACACGATTCCGACTGTTTT
>CAMYNE010000777.1 GCA_947259675.1 uncultured Pirellulaceae bacterium | reverse complement strand
GTTCGGTCATTCCATCGATCAGTGACCACAGGCATCAGGAGCCATGCTGATGGTATTACTTACAATCAGCTTTTGGGTGATGTTGTCGATGACATGAGCGTCAGAATTCATCTGTCTGCGGCATACAATTCAGACGGTAGACGTATTTTGGCGGTTCTTGAAAACGGATCAGCGCGAATTTTGGATTCCGGAAGTGGCGCGATCACGGCCCCACTCATAGTTGCGGATGAAATTAGCTAAGACGGTGGCCAAGCAACGCAGGGCGCTTCGACGCGACTGATTTGTAATCCTGTCAGGGTTATTTTATCAGATGCTCGATGATTTGGTTAACCCAATCGATTTCCTCTCCGCGTTCGCGTCGGGCCTGAACAATCATTGTCAGGTTATTCGTCGTCGTCTCTGGCTCCCAGGTTTCACGAACGACAGCAGCGGCATCAGCGAGATGGTCCAAGGCTGCATCTCGATTGTTTTCCAAAACTGCTAACTCCAATAACGTTGCGTGATCCCAGTAGTCAGGCGTGCTCGCCTCCAATCGCTGCATGACTGCAAAACGAACAACCGGCAGTACATCCTGTTTTTTCTTGAGAGACGCATCATCGCCAGCGATATCAAGGAGCGTTACAGCGTTATTCGGTCCAACGATCTTTGTATACCCGACCGATTAACCCGCAGGTTTCCGAACTTGGCCCCTGATCATCCTCGACGGATTGCAGCACTTCCAACGCCAATTCGCGGTCTCGCGGATTATTTTGTTTGCCGGCCCGCCGATTGAGCGCAAAGCCAAGCTGTTCGCGTGGAAGAACCTGTCTTTTGACAACTTCCGGGAAATGTTCATATAGCGCGATCATGCCATCCCAATCAGATAAAGCGCGATGGGAGAGCATAAGGTCAATCAGAACGCCAGCCTCAACCGAATCAAATGCGATGCGTTCTTCGATTTCCTTTAGTCCTTGCAATCCTGGCTCACCTCCGGCCGCACGGGCATCAGAAATTTCCGTCTTCAACTCCTTATTGATGCGGACCTGATCCCGGAAGGTGTCGGTCTTCAGACGTGCGATATCACCCGGCTTCCAATCCCTGAGAAATTCGAATACGGGACTGTCCGTGGGAACGGTGTCGTGTGCAAGTTCTCGGAGCGATTTCAGGCGATTGCAGACCTTGGTTTTGAGTGCTTCGGCCTGCTCGTCGCCAAATTTGTTATCAGGCCCAAGTTCATACGACTCAGACCGTAGAAATGTTACATCAAAGGGAATTGGCTGGTGAGACGCGAATATTGTCAGCGTCGTGGCTGGACGTGCTGTATGACGAACGCCTAATTCATAGAAGACATTTGCGTTCGCTGTCGTTAAATCCGCGATTGCGAAATCGGCGAGCATGAGACGCTCAAACATTGGCTTGTGAATTATTCCTATTGTCGCTTCTTCGTCCGCTCGTATGGGTTCGAGACCAGCCGCTTCGATCCCAAGCTTAATCGCTTCGTTGTAGATCCAATTGAAATCGATTATCGGTCCACCAGTGGGATCAGGTTTTTCTCCAAATGGCATCAGCACAAAACAAAGTGGCTTTAATCTATTTGTTGAATCCGGATCGCCATTTGCCATCGTCTAATCCCTTAAAACGGACTTAGTTCAGACTGTTTCTGCTCTTCATGCGTCAATTGACAATGCCGATAGATACCACTCGGCTCGAAACATCCCGCTGCCGACCGATTCACCCATAACTTGCAAAGCCCAGATTAATCTGATTTATCCGGCGCTTGGATCGACGGAAAACGCCTATGCCTTCGCGAGAACCGCCATTGTTTGTGTTGCCCTCAATGGTTTCCATGAGGCCGTTCATGTTTGCAACGACAACACCACAATGGCCCTTGCTGCCGCTCGTGCGCAGATAGAATACCATACCCGGTACCACCAAACCAATATCGTCTTGCGCTTCGGCAGATGTCACCGTCCGCACCGGTGATTTGAGCGCCCGAGACCGGTTCCACGAATCAATAACGCCACCGGTTTTGGGGACAAGAAGCTTTTTGCCGGTACCGGCAGCCGCCTGTTTGAAACTCCAATAGACAAAACACATGCACCAGGGCTGGCCGACACACCACTCGCCAACGCTGTTTTGATATTCCTCCACGCGTTCACCCATGTTCGATCCGCGAGGCACTTCCATAGAACCGATCTCCTCCGCAACGATCTGAAGAACAGCCTGCCTCAGATCAGTAGCTTTTCCAGGCGGTGGAAATGCCGGCGGGGTCTTTCCAAGAGAACCTGGTCCGAAAAGCGCTCCCCAGGTGTTTGGGCCGACAATTCCGTCGATCTCAAGTGGACGTCCTTTAAGATCGGCGCCTCGGGCTTGAAAGAGCGAGACGGCGAGCTTTGTTACTTCACCGAAATTGCCGTCGGCCACTGCCGGATCGCAGCCAACCGCCGTCAGACGTTTCTGCAGCGTCTTGACGATACCATTGTTGAATAAGCCCGATTTCAGAAATTTTCCGGGAAACAGAGGAGGATCG
>CAMYNE010000776.1 GCA_947259675.1 uncultured Pirellulaceae bacterium | reverse complement strand
TCAAGCGGTCGCAGCTCAAGCCGCAACCGGCGAAGAAGACGCCAACGCAGATGCCGTGCAAAACCAGGCCGAGGCTCAACAGCTGATGGAAAATATCCGTGAATGTCTACCGTTCATGGAGGCGGCGGCAACAGAATTTGGCGCCGCGAATGAGAAAATAAACGAAGCATCAATCGCCAAAGCAATCGAAAATCAGGTCACCGCGATCAAGAACTTGAATGAAGCGTGGGAACTGTTCTTTGATATTCGAAGACTGATCGAAATTACGTTTCGGGACGAGAATATCATCAACTCAGGAATTGAGGCAGCGAAGGCACAACCTGCTGTGACCAGTCAAATTGTAGAAGCGACGCTGCAGCCTCAACAAAAGAATCTCGCCCGTTGCGATCGACTTGCGAACATGCTCGAAACCGAACTGGCCAAAACTAACCAGCCGGTCGCAACAGAAGCACCCAATCCAAACGGCGATCCGTCAAACGATGCCGCGCAACAGGCTGCGGAAAAACAACGTTTGGAACTCGCGCAGACGATTTTGAAACAGATCGTCGTCCATCTGAACAGTGCTGATGAATCGCTGAAGCAGATTTCACAACGTGAGCCTGTTGACACCAGTGAAGAGACCGATGAATCAGCTCCAGACGAAACCGCTGAGGCATCAGAAACCGAAGATCCGATTGAAAAAGATCCCGAACTGGAATCCGCCTCGCTACAGACCGAAGAGGCCATCAAAAAACTGGAAGAGCTTCGACGGCTGTTTTTCTCCTTGATTGAACATCTTCGCGACACTGCCCAGCGTCAGTCCAACCTCAACGATGAAACTCAGGAGCAATTCGATCAAATCGAACCCGATTCGGAATCAGAACTTGCCCAACAACTCGGCCCGTTTACAGCACGCCAGGAACAATTGAAATCAGTTTCCGATCAAATCGCCAAGGCACTGGCAGAACAGGCTGAGCAGGCTGCCAACGCGGCGGACCAACAACGACCCGCAGGCGGTCAACCGCCCGATCCGCAAGACGCCGCACAAGCTGCCGAAAAACTTCGCGAGGCAAGCCAGTTCGTTGACGCGGCTGCCAATGAAATGGACTCGGCAAAAAATCAACTAACTGAGATAATGGATTCGTCGTCCGAGCCTGCCTCCGAACCGGATCAGGATAGCAAAAAACTCGAATCTCAACCGAAGGATTCGGCAATGGAACTGCAACAAAAGGCTCTGGAAAATCTGCTGAACGCCCTGGAATTGCTTGACCAAAACCAGAATCAAGATCAGCAGGGCCAACAGAATCAGGACCAACAACAAGACCAATCCGAGCAAAACGAACAAGAGCAGCGTCAACAACAACAGCAAATGAACGCGCAGCAATTGCTTCAGATGATCCGTGATCGAGAAGCCGAACGGCGCAAAGACAAACAACAACGTGCGGTTGGAGCGGGCAACGTCGACAAAGACTGGTAACTCCTGGAAAATTATGAGTTCAATTCGCAAATCAAAACTCGTCTTGGCGACCTTGGCGATCGCCTGCGGATTCGCGACGTCGAGCGATGCGCAGAATATTCAGTTTGCCAGCCAACAGGGACCGTACTATGTCGGCGAACCAGTCCTGGTTCAAGTGGCAGCAACCGGCTTCAACCAGGCAGATGACGTTGTCTGTAAACTCATCGGCGACATTCCCGACGGGGTGACGATCGAAGGACCTCAGATAGGGCGATCCAGCAGCAGTTATATGCAAATCATCAATGGCCGTGTCAGCCAACGGGACTCCATCGACTACCGGTTCAGTTTCGTCGTCACTGCCAATCGAGAGGACAGTTTTGAGATTGGTCCTTTTGAAATCGTGACCAACGGCAAAAGCGAACGTTTGCAGGTGAGATCGACGAGGCCCAATACGCGTTTTCCAATCTCCAAATACGTTCGCCGCTGTTCGATCAATTTTCGTTCCTGGACAAGCCAAGAACAACTCGCACGACTTTGACCTTGGCGACCGCAAAAGGTGGTGTTGAAGTTGACGGCGTCGTCACTCAAGAATCAAAAAACGGGAAATCACTAATCGTCGTCACTGGCGAACGCACGCTGGTCGCCGATTCCACAGGAACCTTTGAATCGGTTCCAATTACCTGTCGCACTAAAAAAGTAACTCGTTGGGGGCGAGACCTGTTTGGCGAGCGCGTTGCCAGAGCTTCGGCACCCTCTTTGTCAGCTGGCAAACCGCTTGGTTTTACCGTCAAACCGGTTCCCATCAGTGGCCGACCCGATAGTTTTGCCGGTGCCGTCGGCCAGGGATTCTCGATTGAGGTCGCCGCCAATCGCTCAGTCGTTCGTGTCGGCGATCCGATTTCCCTGACAATTACGATTCGGGGCGACGGCAACCTGGAGGCGATATCGCTACCTGACCTCAGCTCGCAAATGGGTCTATCCAGCAACGATTTCCAACTTCCAACGGAACAGTTATCGGGAAAGATTGATGGCAATACCAAACAGTTCAATATCAAGGTGCGCGTGAAGAACCAGGCACTTCGCCAGATTCCAGCGATGGCTTTTTCGTGGTTTGACCCCGTTAGCGAACAGTTTGCAACGACTGAGTCGAAGCCGATCGCGTTGCAAGTCATGGAAACCAGAATTGTTTCCTCGGCCGACGTCGTTTCCAATCCAAATACGAATTCGA
>CAMYNE010000775.1 GCA_947259675.1 uncultured Pirellulaceae bacterium | reverse complement strand
GTTTTTCAGCGTGCGCTTCCATTCGCCGCATACTTTCGTTGCGGGCTTCGGTCAGCATTTCGGTGTACTCTTTGACTTCGCCGCCCACGAGCATTCGCAACCCGGCAACGATATCCTTGCCGAGGTGTTTGGCACGGATGGTGCTTCCGCGGACGACCCCCAGCGCTTCGCCTATCTCCCGCCCCGGAACAAAATCAGTGGTAACAACAATCACGCATAGCTCCTCTCGTTCAAGAAAATTTCCGTGTCAGATTGTTTGGAAAAGCTCTTTGGACTCAGTCTTCGTCAAGCAAGTTTCCCTCGGATTTACGGTCTTCGATACGTTCCCAAACCACCGTCGCGAACAACAGCAGGAAACCGATGGCCGCTAACGTCAGCCCAATCTGAATAGTGATGGGCAAACTTCTGAACCCATCAACGATTGCCGGCAATAACTCGCGAAGCGGTTCAATCAACCACGTCAAAATTACGATGACACCCGCAGCCATCAACACGACGCCAAGTATGCGGACAAGCCGAATCATTTGCTCAGGTCCCCTTCGGCACGGTAATCGACGAATCGTTCCATCACGAATGAGAACGCCACAAAGACAACGCCGGTAATAACCAGCCCGATTCCTATTTCCAGTTGTAGCGGCAAATCGATAAAGCGGAGTACCAGCTGGATGGTATTGTAAATCGCCGTCCCTCCGGCCAGGAGCAATCCGGCTCTCCACATTAGCAAACCTGCCAGCTGCAGGCTTCGCTTTTTCTTGTGTCTGATCTTTTCACTTTTGCTCATCGGCCTTGATTGTGCCATGGTTCTTTTCCATTTGCCACTCTTGAACGCGAACGCTGGAAGGTCTTGCGCCGAGAGAACGCCGGATGAAGGCTCCGAACTGAACTGTGAATGACTCAAACCACCAGCCTTGTGGCCTCTGCGATCGCATCGCCAAACGCGGCAACGAACATCATCTGATCCCGCGGACCTGCCACAGCAACAAGTGGTTTCGCAAGAACTTTGCGCGTGAGCAGATGCACGTCACCGTTTGGCTGTGCCTGGATTGCCACAAGGCGATTCATCTGTTCGTGCCTTCGGAAAAGGAACTGGGTCGCAACTACAATACAATTGAGAAGCTGCTAACCCATCCGGAAATTGCGAGATTCGTTGAATGGAACCGGAAGCAAAAATAGATGAGCCGGCAGCTGGTTCGCGACGCAGCCTCGGTGCCTTTCTGGCACGCATCGCACTGGTTCTCGTGTCAATTCTGTTTGTTTGCGGATCGCTGCTGACGTTTCCCGCAGGCCTGCCGTGGATGATTTTGTGGTGGCTCGCGATCGCCGGCAGCTTCGTCTTGTCCCATCGATCACCTGCGTGGTCGTTGCTGACGCTGGCTGTACTGATCGGCATCAAGAATCCCGAGTGGTCCATGATGATGCTGGCTCTGTTGGCTGCTTGCTCCATCGCAGTGGTATGGTATTTCGCCAGACGTGGCACGGAACGACAGAACCGGTGGCCCGTGGTTGTGCTGCTGGTCGTTTGGGCGGTGTTTGTCATTGACTTTCGGAGGGCCGCAACACAGTCGGCGCGAACCAAAGCCAACCATTCGGGTGCCATCGCTTGTCTGGGTGACAGCCTGACGGATTATGGATACCCGCTGGAGCTCGAAAAGCTGATTCGCAACCCGGTACTCGATTACGGATTCGACGGAGATAAATGAAGTATTTGATTTGTCCGACGATTATATTCGCGTTACCGAGCGAAAGTTGCCGAGTTTTGGCAATGTCCCCGAAACGACACAACCAGTTCCATCGGATCCGCGCGGCGAAAGATCGGGCCGCCAGCATATCGCCGTACCGCGGTGGATCGTTTATTTTCAAGCCGGTTTGATTGCTGTTGTCGCGGCGACGTTTTTCATTTTTGGAATGATGGTCGGCAATTTGACATCCACCGGCCCGACCAAAGCGACTGGCCAACAGAACTTCCGCTTGACCGGTTCGGTTTTGGTAAAACAGGGCCGGCAACAAAAGGCCGATACGGGGTCCGTCGTTATCGCGCTGCCGGCGCAACAAAAACCCGCGGAAAGGCTGGATCCGGAGTATTTGAAACCAAATCGATTTGAGCCCGTTAACAACCGCGCTATCGACAAAATTCGGGATAGGGGAGGCGACGTTGTTCGCGTTAACCAGGATGGCAACTTCGAATTGCAATTGCGCGGACCGGCCGAGTTTTTCATCCTGGTCATTTCCAATGCGAAATCCAGCCAGGGCAAATTCGCGATGGAAAAATCGCAGCGTGCCGAAATCGGCAGGTACTTTTTGCCCTATGAACCGCTTTTGAAAGAACACGAGTTCGATTGGCAACGAATCGATGTGAAATCTAATCGCGAAATCAAGTCAATCGTTTTTTAGCAACGGGGTTTGTGTTTTCCGAGATCATTTTCGCTACTCTTCTGCCCGTCACATTCAGGGCTAACTGCTCCAGCTCGGCTATCGAAAACCATTTGGTTGGCGCGTGATCGTGTTTCAATCGACCGGACACTTCGGTGGCGAGAAAACAGTGCAAATCGATCCGAAATCGGGTTACGGTATGCGCGATCATTCCGTAGGTTTTGGCGATTGCGACATTCAACCGGTAATCGTCGCGAATTTTTTCCGCCAGGTATCGCGCCATGGCACCGGCGGTCGACGAATTTTTTGTGTTCGCCGTTTTTGTTTGTGGAATTCGAAAACGGGGAAAATCCCACATGCCAGCCCAGCGGCCCTCGATTCCTTTGAGCAACAGAACTTTTTTGTTGCGTTGGATAACAACGATGGCTTCGTCTACGTTTT
>CAMYNE010000774.1 GCA_947259675.1 uncultured Pirellulaceae bacterium | reverse complement strand
TCCTGCCTTCCCACGCATAGATGATCGTACCGTCGTCGAGCAGTACAACTGATGGCGTCTCTTGCGCGCCAGAGGTTGTTTGGCTAACGTTCATCTCGTTCTGCTGAACAAGATCCGACGAATAGTATTTCCCGATAACCCCTGTTGCGAGATCAGTCGCGATTGGGCCGATAATAAGATCTGCTTTGGTAGCGTCGGTCGAATCTGACGTGGCGGCCACGACGAAATCACCGGACGAATTGATATCAACGACAGGGTTACTATAGACCTGGGTACTGAGGTCAAACACAACAATTTCGCCGGCCCCATTTCCGGCTGGGTCAAATTGACGGGCAAAGACACTACTTTCGGTCGCATTGGAAACGTAATCATCCCAGGCGACAACAAACTGTCCACCGGCATTCATCGCGACATCAGCGTTGCCTTGAACACCAGCGGTCACTTGATTCACCACGAGCACGTTTCCAATTGTTGTTCCCGAACTGGTAAAAAGTTGGCCATAGATACCAGTTGGATCATCACTGACGGTTAAAGGATTGCCGTCGCCCGCTCCCTCCCAAACGACAATGAAATTGCCGCTTGCATCCATGGCAACCGAAGCATCGTTACCGCCGGTACCCACTGGGTCGACGCGAAATTCAGTTCCGATTGCATCGCCATTGCCATCGAATAGTTTTGCAAAAACCCCTTCTCCTCCAACGTGATCACTCGTCCATACGACAACAAAACTTCCGTCTCCGGCAACGGCGACGGTAGCCCATTGTTGATCACCCGATACCGTATCGTTGACGATTTCTGCTGGACTTAGTTCGTCGCCAAACTGATTGGTTCGTTGTACGACGACGTCCAATCCATTCCCCAAGTCTTCGGCGAACACAGAGACGACGATGCCGTTTTCACTGGCCCCAATCGCTCGGCTGGCAGCGCCATTTTCACTTGACGTATCGATGACTCCCAACGAATGCGACCAATTCGTTTGGATGTCAATTGTGAAGGCAATGTTGCTTTCGACTGTACCGGCAAAGTATTCAAATCGCCAGTCGCCACCAAGCAAGCTGGTTCCTGTAACGTCGTTACTGGCGGCAACATCCATGCCGACGGTTTCCGAAAGCAAATCGACAAATGCTTCACCAGCTTCGCTTTCCGCAACATTGCACCCGTAAATAAGCAAGTCCGCGTCTTCCGCAAGCGCTGCCTCCCAGCTGGAAAGTTGCTCTGTGAAATCACTGATCTTAGCAGTGTCGAGAATAGCGTTACCAAGCTGGAGTTGACCATCGCTACCATGGGTAACAAGGTGTATCGAATCGAAGACTTGATCGCTGTTTCTCAGGAACTCGCTAATCTGCGTAACGCCATCGGATTCATGACTTATGTAAACGACTTCGAAAGTACGACCATTGTCCGATTGAGCCAGAATGTCATGGACTAGTGATTCAAAGTCTTCTACAGAAGTATCGACAAAAACGACTTCCTCCGTTTCGTGAACGTCAGAGACTACTAAAGACTCTTGTACAATTGGAAGCAGCGATACGTTGAAATGAAACTGGTCATTTATAGACTCAATTGAGTTGAGAGAGTCCATCGTGTCCGACATCGAATCAAGTTGATCCGAAACTTCGTTGATCAAATCCACGAATTCATGACTTACAGGTTCGACGCCATCCAACATTTCGACCGGGATGGGTGCCGCGCTATAAAGAACTCGTTCTTCGAGTGCAAGTAGATTGATCGGGGACGGCGACTCGATGGCGACGGCATCAACACAAAACCAGTCTGAGAGAGATGGGACAATTTCATATGGGCAATTTCACGTCAGAAGAGGTGGAATAAAGAGGTGGAATGAAGAGGTGGAATGCGCTAAGGGACCTTAACGCATAAGTCCAC
This sequence comes from uncultured Pirellulaceae bacterium, assembly GCA_947259675.1. Classification (GTDB taxonomy): domain Bacteria; phylum Planctomycetota; class Planctomycetia; order Pirellulales; family Pirellulaceae; genus Mariniblastus. The sequence continues at coordinate 1,153 of CAMYNE010000774.1, read as the reverse complement.
TAAACCCTAGCTTTCGAGGCGGACGAGCGGACGGCTAAAGACATGTGGAAAACCGAAGCCGGCTGCATGTGGAAAACCGAAGTCGGTTGCATGTGGAAAACCGAAGCCGGTTTAGTCGGCTTTTGATGCAACGTCGGATTTATAGGGAGGTAATTGTGGTGGGAGGGATACGCCAGTACAGAGAGCGAGACACTTTGTTCGCTTGTCCCTTTCAAAATCACACAACGACATTCGCCTAGCCTGACAAGATAGTTCGCTCTGCGGATTCAACAAACGCGCCCCGAGTCGACCGACACAACTCCATTACCTCATCCGCTAGTTCAAGTACATGAAGCAAGTCCGAGTCCTTTTCACCAAGGGCGTCGTTTAGTCGTAAAGCAGCGTCAGCGATCGGGGCAACCTGGTTTTCAACTGCATCAACTTTGAGATCTTCTACAACGCTCTTCAACTGCTCGACGTTTTCAGACTCGATCGCTTCGCACAGACTTTCAATGTGTTTTCCAATCGCAACGGCGGAACGCGCATTGTTTCCAATGGAAACACCTGTTTCGGTGGAATACCCGTTTGCCAGTACGAAACTAATCAGGAGTTCAACAATTCTTGGATCAAACTGGTCAGGCGAACAACGCTTGAGTTCTTTGATCGCGTCTTCAATACTCATTCCCTTTCGATAGATCCGATCGTTAACCATCGCGTCAAATGCATCGCAAACTGTGATGATTCTTGCACACAATGGAATCTCGTCCTGGTAGAGCATCTGTGACGAACTCGAGTTTCGAATTGAGAAGCAATAATGATGCCCGGTGATAATGTTAGCGATTTCATCAGAAGCGAATGCTGCACGTACGATTTCTACACCAATGTCGTCGTGCTTTGACATGATTTCCCATTCTTGGGGGGAAAGCGGGCCAGGTTTGTTCAAGACCGCATCGGGAACGCCAATCTTTCCGATGTCGTGCAATAGCGCGCTAACTTCGAGGATATATAGCTGTCGGCGATTAAGCATATCGCTACCAAGCGCCACCGCCAGATCTGCAACCCGAAGCGAATGTTCCGCAGTTTCCTGACTGCGGAACGACAGCGCAGAAAGTAATCCTGTAACAGCGGAATACTGGATCGTTGCTTCGGGATTTTCCTCGACCGGTTCTTCCTG
>CAMYNE010000773.1 GCA_947259675.1 uncultured Pirellulaceae bacterium | reverse complement strand
TCTGTTTCTTCCTTCAACCCGTCAAGCTTCCAGGAGCCCATGCCATCGGCTCGGCTGAAGTTGAGCTTATCGCCCGGGACTTTGAAGACTTGTTGTCGGCCGCCTACGGCCTGCTCTTGCCACTCGTAATTATCGATATCGATCGTTCGCAAGTCTGACTTGTTGAGCTTGAGAATATCGGGATCTATCCAGTCGGCAAAACGAGTCGAAATGTCGACGTTAAGTCTGACTTTATACGTTTGCGCTTCGTCTGGGCGTCGGATGTAGTAATATTTTTGAGTCGCCGCATCTTGAATCGCGCGTTCGGCCATCGGAATCACAACATCGCCAGCCTCTTTACCGACAATAAAGTCAACCAAGGCTTCGCTGTCTTTGTCCCTGATTGTGATTCGTTTCCCGGTCGATTCAGGATCGCGAGCTTCGTCGCCGAGCGGATCCACAACTCCAAATCGTTCGTGATCGCTTTCCAGTCTCCCTACGAGTGATTCTCTTTCGATTCCCATGACTGAGGTGGCCGTCGTCGCCAGTCGATCGGCCGCTTCTGCCGGATAATCGTAATGCGACGGGATTCTCCAAAGGCCATCTCGTTCCGCGACACTGAATTGTTTTAGCCCCGCGCCCTCCGGATCCAATGCTGCGACCTGAAGCGATTTTGCCTGAGTGGCACTTGTAAACTCTTCAAAGAATGGTTGACCGACTAACTCGAAGTCTTTGGAGGTAAGTTCGTCTTTTTTCTTCATGGTTCCAGATCAAATCGTTCGTGAATGTTTAATTGTTTTCGAGTCATAAAGCGGTGATTGATTCACGGCGGTTAGACTCGTCGATCAGGTTCAATATGTTTGCGTTCATTCATAGCGCGCCAGGAAAGCACGAAAATACCCAGTAGAAACGCGGGAAGCGGGGCCAGCAAAATGGCCAACAGCCGGATCCGTCTTTCGTAGTCACTTGTTTTTTGTTTTTCTTCTGACTTCAACAGCGAAATGTCCTTTTTTAGTTCCTTGTCCAGCTTTTCCTTTTTCAAGTTGAAGCGACGCTGGGTGTCCGACGCCTCTTGCGACGTTCGCTGGAGTTTCTCGAAAAAGCTCAGCGACTGGTTTTCTCCAATTTCCTTGGCCGCCTCATCAAGTTCCAGTTGCGCTTTTTCAAGTTGATCGCGAACCCGTTTTTCCGCCTCTTCCTGTTTGCCTGCGCGTTCAGCCCGATAGCCTTCCAAAACGGATTCGACTTTGGACAACGTTCGCGGGCTGGGACGGCGATTTCGAAGTGAGACAAATCCTTCGTCACCCGCGAGGACCTCAATTGCGTTCTGCAAAAAAGACAGGTTGTCCAACTGCCCTCGAACAGATTGTTGCTCAAGAGATTGCTGCTGAGCGTAATAAAGGTCCGAGACGAAATCGAGATCCGCAACGAAAACCACGTTCAAGTTGTTTCCGGTAACGTGGGCGGCGATAACGTGCTGATCATCGTCTAGATAAGACTGTGGATTTGGTTCGATGACGACCAGGTCTCCCATGGTAATCTGGCTTCTTGCGGTCCGTTCCTCGACCACTTGTCGCCCGGTATTGGGGTCGAATCGAGGTGTCTTCTGTTTGGGAATCGTCGTGAGATTGCCCCAGTCCGAAACGCCGGAGTCGACGCCAATCGTGATCAGCGGATCAAACTTCGTGTCAATTTCCGGAGCCTTTCTAATGGAACCCGGATAGAAAAACAACAATTCGTTCAGTCCACTCGAAATGATATTCTTATCGTTGAAAGCGGTGAAGTCTCCGTGAGAACGAACCCACACAAACGCGCGTTCATAAGGGCCGTAATATTCCTGCCATCGCGGAGCCTCAAATCCGGGGTGAGGATTGAACAAGTTCCAGGCCGCCTGGCCGTTGTCCCATTCCAATCCGAGCAACGTCAGGAGTTTGTCGGCAGTCCCCCCACTGTCTTTAGGCATTGGCGAACTGGTCAGAATCTGAGCGTAGGGCGTTTGTTGGGGAACGCGTGGTTGTCGTGGTGCGTTCAATACGCCGATCTGGGTTGGATGTTGAAATGGCCAGAAGAAGGGAAGCGGGTCCGCCAAAATGATCGCCGGATTTCCCGCTTTGAGGTATTTGATTAACGCGTCCGTTGCTGGCGTTGCAAGACTGCTGGGATCGGCAACGATCAAGACGTCCGGCGCCTCTTTGGCTTTGGGAGGTTCGGCACTGTCCTCGTTCTGTTCTCCGATGGGTTGTGCGGGTTCCACGTAGTCGATCAAGCTGTTCTGTGTGATGTGTTTGATTTTGAATTGCTTTTTCAGATTTGCCATCGTGTTGACGTAGGGTCCCCATTCGATCCGGCGACCTTCAAAAATAGGCCCGCCGAAATGAGCATCACTGTCCAGGATCCCGATCGTCAATTGCCGCTTCTTGTCGGTCGTAGTTGCAATTGAACGGCTAAGTTCGTACTCAATCGACGAATCGTTATCGAAGAAAGGCAAAGTGACGTCGTCAAGCGAACTGGAGATTCGCGCCCCCATATAGACATTCTGTTCAACAGTGCGACCGCCGACGTCGGAGCGATCGTCCTGAGGTTCAATTCCGAGAGTTTGTGCTTCCTGTTCTTCCCGACTGTCGGGATCGACCTCCTTGTAGACGACATCGACGTAATTGCCGCCGTACAAATCGTACTGGCGTAACATGCCCATGAATTGCTTTTTTGTGTTTACGTATTTTCGTG
>CAMYNE010000772.1 GCA_947259675.1 uncultured Pirellulaceae bacterium | reverse complement strand
ATTCCGCATCGCGGTTTCGATCTTCCTGCGGCGTTCAATTTCCTCGCGGATTTGCGCATTTGCAGCAGCTAATCGTTCGCGATGCCGGGCTGTCGTCGTTTCCAACACTTCGTGAGCCGATTCCAATGCCTTTCGGTCACGAGTCTGTTGAGTGACATCCGTGACAATAGAGACAAAGCCTTCGATCTCTCCGGAAACGTCGTATTTGTAGGACCAGTCGATCTGGAGGTCGATCAGGCCTCCGTCTTTTCGTTTGTGACGTGTTTGGTACGAAACAGGCAAAGGGTGAGAGTCGATGCGTTGATCTATTGTCTTACGAAAGTCGGCTTTTTCCTTGTCAGTAGCGAGCAATCCCCATATTTGCTGACCGGTCAGTTCGCCTGGCTCGTACCCGTGCATCCTGCAATAAGCCGCGTTACAGAATATAAGGGTACCGTTTGTATCGACTTCCTGTATCGCGTGCGGAATGGACTCAAGCGATGACCACAGTTCAGCATCCCAAACATCAGGCCGAAAGTGCACACTCATGTTAACAACCCACGTCTACAATTTAAAGAGTTCAGAGTAAACCAGGGCGATCCATCCGGCAACTGGTTCCGCAATCGAAATGTGCATCTTCCATGCCTAGTCATGCCGAATACTGCGCCTTTCACCGCCCGAGACATCGAGAATCGGCCAGCCAATGTGGAGGCGGTCATTGAAGTACTGGATTTGTTGGCGATTGATCTGCCCTATACACCGCGTTCGGGTTTTCCCTTGCGCCGATCGGCAGGGTCGCGGTAGTCGATTTTCGTTGTCGGCCTATACCTTTTCTCGGCGGTTCAAAAAACCACCGTTTGATGGGACAGTTTGCGAAGTAACCTGAATCGCCAATAGCTAAAGAAAAAAGCCACTCCCGGCCGAAGCCGGGAGCAGTGACCTCACAGTTTGCAATTGATTATTCCGCGGTGCGTTAAACCCGACACGCCGATCGAAACGGACACGTCGAACAGTTCATCGCGGACTCGTTCGGATAGAAAATCCCGGTCTGAATCGCTGTCAGTGTTTTGACGGCCACTCGCTTGGTACGTTCGATACGTTTCACGTCCGGCGATACAACAAACAGCTCCAGGCTGGGACTCTCAGTTTTGGTCAAAAGGAAAGTGCAAACGACGCCCAATCCAATCAAGCAGACAATTGCTGAACCGGTTGGACGGATTTTAATTTCAATGATGAGTCATCTTGTTTCAAAGGTCTTACCATAAGCTGGTTCAGTAGCATCCTGCAATTTTTTGCAGACTTCTCACAGGGCGGGACGCCCTGGGGCACCCGGTCGGCGCGAGCCATCATCCGCTTCAAGAATCACGACTCGGCGACTCGTGGTGCATTGCCTGATTCGTCGCCAGTGTTGTTCAAGCTGAACTTCCATCACCTCAAAGATTGGGCGGCGCACTGTGCATCAAATCGTCTGTCCGATCCGGATCAAGTTGCCGTTGAGGTCAACGATCGCAAATTCCCGCATACCCCACGGTTTGTTTTCAATGCCGTCCATTCGCGGAATACCCGTATCCCCAAGGTTCGCGTTGGTAAACTTGCTGTAAGTCTCATCAACATTCAATACTCGAATGTAGCAACCCGCCGATGAACTAGCGGGATCAAGACCGACCTGCGTGAAAAAATGAAGTTCGACATTATCACGAGTCAGTATTGCGTAGTTGTTTGGGGCAGCCCAAATTTTTGCACCAAAACCAAGCCGTTTGTAAAACTCTGCGGTTTCCTGCACCGATCTGCAAGGCAGGATAGGGATTGCGATATCGTGTTCTTGCATTCGTTCAGTCATTCGCAGTTTCAGTCGGATAACAAAAGGCGACCTATCCGACCGAGTGCGTACGTGCCTCGGTGGAGTCGTTTGGATTATATCACGGACGCGAGTCACTCGGAATCGGGAACGGCACGAAGGACTCGCAGTCGAAACGACAGACCCCATTTGCGGTCCGACTCAAAAGAACGTCGTGTCGGTGG
>CAMYNE010000771.1 GCA_947259675.1 uncultured Pirellulaceae bacterium | reverse complement strand
CGGCGGGCGACACCTCTTTGGATTGTTCATCGCGTACGACGTACCACTCATCATCGTCGTCAGCCTGTTTTTCTTTTTTTTCGGCCTGTTGCTGCTGATCTTCCTGACTCAACGGTTTTGCCAGGCGAGCCCTTCTCGCAAGCCCATTGCCGGGTTGGGCGTTCGCAGCCTTCGGTTGCGAGTCGGCTCGAGTCGAACCTTTCTCGTTGACGGCCAATTTTGATTCCACACCGGCGTTCTGATCGTTTGCTGAATCCTGAAACTGTTCCGATAACACCGTCCCGAAATAAAGACTTTTCATCTTGGCACTGTGGTCTAAACCCCTTGGCAAATTCCGTTCTTGGCGGAGGTGCTGAGCAAATGTCGAATATGAAGAGTTGGATGAATCTTCCGAAATGGGATTACCATCCGCAGTTACCGAGTTCATACGTCCAGCAGCACTCGCCAAGCCTTCCAATTCTTGTAAACTTGGGATCGAGTAGGACAGGACGTCGGCTTCGCTAGCCAACAATTCAATCGCACCGTGAACCTGCGATTTCGACGCAATTATGTGAATGGCTTCCATTTTGATCGAATCCGCCGACTGCCCCGCCAGATCATTTTCAATTTGGCTCGTCTGGAACTGAATTTGATTTTTCACCAACGCCTGCCGTAATTTTTCAATCGGCCTTTTTCCCTGCATATCAACGAACCAGACTTCATCGACATTTCGAACTGGATTCAAATAGGCAAGTTGTACCGGAAATAGAGTTTCAGCTGGCGAAATGATAGGGGCAACCGGCAATGGGTTCTGCTCGACAATTGCCTGAGCTTGGCCGTTTTCTTCCTTTTCACTCCTCTGTTCGTCAGCGAAACCACCGCGACCAGAGCCCTTGTCGGCTTCAGATTTGGATTCTCCGCCCTCAGCCAGATTCGATGGTGGGATCGCGAACTTCGGTTGCTCAGGTAATTTTGGCTCCGAATAAACTTCCTTAGACCTCGTTGTTGCCACATCCTCATCGTCAGGCGATTTTTCCTGGAGGCCGTCAGTGAAATCACCGGACTTCAACGCACGATCGTCAGCCTGAGCGCTGATCGGCACTGAATCGGATTCGCTGGCTTCGTCATTGGTTGAAAGGTCGGGACTCTGACTCTTCGAAGGCGGGTTCACTGCAACCTCGGACATCGGCTGCGGCGCGGCAGGAAAGACAAACAGCGTTAAGAGAATCATGGCAGCAAGAGCCAGAATGGCTGCGGCAGCCGTTCGACCGTCCCACAATTTGAATGACCGTTCTGACTGAATTGAAGACCCTTGCGGGAGCGCGTCCGTTCGTTCAAGGTCGTGTTTTGCCAAGATGCGATCGGAAAAATCGCGATCCATACGAAACCGAGGCAAAGCCCGAATCATCTGGCCTTGCTCACGCCACTGCTCGATCAATTCCGCATAGTGCGGATTGTCGGCAATCAGCTTTTCTGCGCGTACTTTATCGGCACCAGTTAACTGGCCATCTGCATAGGCGCTGAGTAATTGTTCGGAATGCGAGGCGTCAGACATGATCGTCAGTTTAAAGCTTGTGACGTTGAGTATTCACGCTGGAAGAGACGTGTTTTCGTCACTGCTCCTTTATGAAAGTGTTCGTAATAGCAATACATGATTTCAAATTATCGTTGAATTATGAACGCTATCTTGTTGATCATTCTTTGACTTCACCGGCGATCGTTTCGAGTTGTTGTTTCAACTGCGATCTGGCTCGATGAAGCCGGCTTCTTACGGTTCCAATCGGCAAATCCAGGATTTCCGATATGGCGTCATAGTCAAGCTCATCCATTTCTCGCAACACCAGAATGCTTCGATGCTCTTCTGTTAATCGGCCCAAGGCCATCATCAGCTGGTTTGCCGATTCTTCCCGACTCAGCCTTTCTTCGGGCGATGGACCTTCATCTGGCAAACTGAGCTGCAAACAACTATCGTCTCCTTGCAGCGAAACAGTCGGCCGGCGTCGACGCAAACGAGTCACCGCTG
>CAMYNE010000770.1 GCA_947259675.1 uncultured Pirellulaceae bacterium | reverse complement strand
TAGGGGTGATTGGATTGTTGAGTGGAGTGATGAGCGGTGTTTGACTGCGTTGAATGATGGGTCCGTCACCCGGGTGGAGCGGGGGACCGGAAGACGTTCCACGCCTGACGTGTCTTTCGTGTCGCCGGGGCTGGCGGATCGGTGTGTCTGGAGTGTGATTGAAGCGTTTATGTCTGATCACTTGCCTGTGTTGATTGTGGTTGGCTGGCGATTGCGATTACCGCGACGCAAAAAGCGGCCAACATGAAACGACGAATCATGGAGACTTTCCTCCTGGTAGTCTGTGCCAACATTGTCGACAACGGTTGGGTCTGAAAGGATCTTGTACGTTCCATTTCAATCGGCAGGACATACAACTGGCATTGAAAGAATATTCCGCAACACCAACACATTGAGACAAACTCAAGTGAAAATGTGAACGCGAAACCAAGCCTGTTGGGTTAGTCAAAGTTTAACGGCGCGCCGTTCGAATTTCGGGGCTGGCGTCATTGAGATAATCAACCACCTGCTAGCTCTCGCGACGACGGAGGCGCGAGTTCAGCGGGGATTGAAACAGCAGGTATGACAATCTGGTTCGAATCAAAATTTCGCGTGAGTTCTTATTCCGCTTTCTGCGATTCACGGGGCGCATTCTGCCCGTCATCGGGCATTTTGCCGGCGGCAATTTCTTCTTCAAACTGATCCATCATCGGCCAGTCGATCGCACACGTGCCAAAATCGGCCATATGTAAATAGCCTTCAACTCGCTTGATTGCCGAATCGATCAAAACATCATCCTTGCGAAAAATCGGACCGTGGCTGGGTAACAGCCATTCAACATCGCTTTCGCGAATCCGTTTCAGAGATCGTCCGAACGCAACCAGATCGCTGCCATGATGCGCGTCGATCGCGCCAATGCAACCATCGCGGTAGATATTATCACCGCTGAAAAGATACTTCCCGAGGCGAAAAGAAAGTTGGCTGTCGGTGTGGCCGGGCGTCAACCAGACTTCCAATTCAAGACTGCCAACGTTGATTTTGTCTCCTTCGTTGATCATAGTTTCCACTTCGACCGGCGGCATTTGCATGTCGATTCCTTGAGCTTCAATCAGCGCAAAAGTCTTAATTCGATCACCTGTTCGGAGTGGTTCCGCGGCAAGCGGATGAGCCGAAACCGAAGTTCGCAAAATCTGTTTAGCTTTGGACAGCCCTTGAATGTGGTCGACGTCCGCATGTGTGGCAATCAGCGATTTGCATTTCGCGAACGGAAAATCAAGGTCGCGGATCATTTCGATGATTTCGTCGACAACTTCTTCATAACCAATATCGATCATCACCCATTCGTCACCATCATAAATCAAATAAACATTGCAACCGAGGACATGGCCCAGCTGATGATTGACTTCGATGATGTTGGGGAATATTGGCTTACGTTTTTGCATGGGTTGGATTTTTCGACACGATTGATGGCTTTAACGAATTCAGATTTTACGAATGATCTTGGCAAACAGCAACTCTTTCAAAAACGAACGTCAACCTGGAAAAAACGAAGGTTCTGCTGAGGGAAGTTCACTCGTCGCCTCGCGCGACTCAACGCGGCGAAGATCCATCCCACCCGCACGAACATCAATGGGCTATGACGAAAAATGGAGAGCGTTCGTCAGCCCGCAAAATGGTCGATCGCTCGACAAACGCGCTGCTTGCAATCAGTGACTCCACCTCAAGACATGCTTTTCCACCTCCCCGCGTCGGTTGCGTTGGGGAACTCTCGTCAACCCAGGCTCCATCAAAGTCGCCGTAGACACCTGTGGAGCTCACGTAGATCAAATGTCCGGTGGATTTGGGTAGGTGTGCCAAAATCGCCCGCATCCCGTCTACTTATACGGTGCGGATATCACTGTACTTGGAACGGTCCATGCCAATCGCAATGAGAACGGTGTCACATTCGGGAAGTTGCCCGGCAATTGAACTTGGATTTGTCACATCACCAATCAGCGGTCTAAGTTCCAGTTCCTTGAATTCCGCAGAC
>CAMYNE010000769.1 GCA_947259675.1 uncultured Pirellulaceae bacterium | reverse complement strand
AACGTCGAAATAATCTTTTCGGCTTTAAGTCCTATCTCAAACGGCTCGTAATGTTTCGGGTCAAACGTGTCTGGAGCCGCCATCCCTCCGGCCATCCACAGCAAGATACAGGCGTCGGCCGTCGCAGCTGGCAAAGCTCTCTTGGGCGAATCATTCGGATTCGCCGCGGTAATTATACGGGGAGCACCGCTCGTCATCGCTGCTGCAGTAGCTGCCGAGCTGTTTTGCAAAAACTCTCGTCGCGTTTGCCGTCGATTGGTTTTCATTTTCTCACCGAACGAATTGAAACTCGGGCAACATCGTCAAGACCCACAATATATCTTCAACTGCTTCTTGCAAGTCCGCACTTTCATTGAATTGCAACAGCTCGGTCTCCGCTTCGCTCGGTTCGCGAGACAAAGCTTCGAGGAACAAGCGTGACACCATTTGATCATCGGTCCAGTTGTTCTGCTTCTTTTCCTCGAGCCGTTTTTCAGCGCCGCGTTTTAACCAGCCGGCAAGGATTGCTCCGTTGCTCAAATCCAGAGCCTGCAACGTTGACAATTCGGCCGGTCGAGAGGTGACCACTTGTTCGCGGTTAGGTCGGCCGAGAGATCTCATCAACGCATCCGATTGGACCAGCGACGCCCGCACCATGAATTCGGAATTGTCTTCGTTAGCAACTTTGACCTTGGCATCCATTTTCGTCGGCGCGACACCAGTCAACTGCCAAACCGCATCAACAAACTGCTCGGCGGTCAAACGCTTGGCGTGGACTCCCCGAAACACAAACGGCTTTCCCGCCGATTGAGGCTGAGCCGTAACCGATTGAGACTGGTAAATTCGCGAAGTCGCAATCAAACGCAAAGTCCGTTTCAGATCGTAGCCATGTTCGACCAAATCGAGCGCCAATAAATCCAACAGCGATTCCGACCAGGCTTCGTTGGCCATCACGTCGACGGGATGCACGAGCCCGCGTTCAGTCAATCGGTCCCAAAGACGATTGACAATCGTGCGCGGGAAGCGGCCATTCTTCTGTGACGTCATTAAATCGGCCAACTGGACAAGCCGTTCGGCTCTCGGAAGCGAGCCGTCAATTTGCCCCACGCTGGGAAAAACGAACTTGCTGGTTGCCATTTCACCCGTCGGCACATCGCAACGATGCATTTCCAGCGGCTGTTCCGCCGTGATCGCGGCGAGCCCGTAGGCGTCTTTGAGTTTCCAATCGTCGATAAAACTGTCGTGACAGGAAGCGCATTTCAGATTGATGCCCAGGAACACTTGCGAAATGTTTTGGGAAAACTGAAGCGGTTCAATCTGGCTGGCGTTTACCCTGCCTCGCCATTTAATTCCCTTGATAAAGCCCACTGAAGCGGGCGAGGGATTGATCAACTCGCGGACAAACTGATCGTACGGTTTGTTCTCCATCAAAGAACGATGAAGCCACTCGGTAATCTGCTGGCGACCGCCGTCGATGTATCCGGTTCCCGCGTAGTCGTTGCGAAGCAAATCGTTCCAAAAGGAAATCCAATGATCGGCATAGTCTCGGTCGCGGGACAAAAATTCGGCGATCTGTTTTTCGTGTTTGAGCGGGTCGGAACTGGCAACGAAACTCGTGATCTCGTCAGGCGACGGCAATTGGCCCAGTAGATCAAGTTTGGCTCGGCGAAGAAATTCGCGGTCACTCAGTGAATCAGGATGTTCGACCGAGTTTTGCTGAAAATAGTCTTTAAGCAATTGGTCGATGGGATGTCGCGATTCGTTTTTTTTCGTCGAAAGTATGGCGGCAGCGGTCAATTCTAGTGGCCGCGCGAAAGCTTTGTTCTTGAGAGAGATTTCAGCAGGCCATTCCAGACCTCTGTCGATCCAGTCGCCGATCAATTCGATTTGAGTTTTGGTCAACGGATTTCCCTCGGGTGGCATTCGTTCGTCAGGGTCGTCAGCTGAAATCCGCAAGAAAATATCGCTGTCATCGCGAGAGCCGATTTTGACCACGCCGGATTCGAGCACCGTCTCGCGGCTTTCCAGC
>CAMYNE010000768.1 GCA_947259675.1 uncultured Pirellulaceae bacterium | reverse complement strand
GAGGGAGCTTTAGCGACTGAAGGATCTCTCGTTCGAACAATCCCAACGAGAGATCCTTCACCTCGCTCCACCGGTTCAGGATGATATCTCCGCCTTCAGGACGACCTAAACAGTTTTTCAACTTCACACCAGACCGGCTCCGGAAAAACAAAAAAATTCCGAGCCGCTTTTAAGCAGCCAATCGAACCAAAAAGCGGTCGCCGGTCAAAGCGATCTTGAAACGAACGTCAGCCGCTTTAAGATTAGGTGATGCAAGCGGTAGCGACCAGATCGTCGCGCCGATAAGGAGCACGGGATGTCGACAGGAAATCAAATAAAACGACCGCAAACAAAGAACAGGCCCCCGGACCTGGAACTTGCGGGACGACAGCCGCCTTTTAACCTTGAAGCGGAGGCCTGTGTCCTGGGCAGCATTATGCTGATGCCCGATAAGTGCGATGAACTGGTCAACATACTTCGGGCTGACGACTTTTACGACGAAGCCAACGGAAAGCTGTTTCATCATGTCATGGAAATGCATTCGGCTGGCCAGAAAATTGACATGGCCTTGCTTCGCGAACGGTTGATTGCAGCGGAAGATTACGAGCAAGTCGGTGGCGCTGCCGGGTTAGCCCAGATTTTCACTTCCGTCCCAAATGCAGCTCACGCCGCCTACTACGCGGGAATCGTTCGAAACAAATCGACCACGCGTCAATTGATCACGACCTGCTCAGAGGTTCTAACCGACGCTTATCGCCCCGAACAGGAACCGCACGAGCTTTTGAACCAGGCGGAACAGAAGGTCTTTGCCATTCGCGAACAGCGACAATCCAACAATCTCACCACCATTGACGAAGTTCTCGAATACGCCATGGACCGTCTTGACGCCAGACTTCGTGGTGAGACCCAAGCCGGCACGATTGAAACAGGCTTTACGGATCTGGATCGTTTGACGGGTGGTTTGCACGCTTCCGAGCTGGTCATCCTCGCGGCTCGTCCCAGCATGGGCAAAACCGCCTTCGCCATGAACATCGCCGAAAACGTGGTCCTGAAGTCCAACAAACCGACTCTATTTATCAGTCTGGAAATGGCCGCAATCGAGCTGATTGAGCGGATGCTCTGTTCGGTCGCCCGCGTTAACGGCAATCGTCTTCGCAATGGCACTCTGAAATCCGAAGAGCGAAAAGAACTTCCTCGTGTCGCCAGTCAGCTGAGTACAGTCCCGTTGTTTATTGATGATTCGCCTGCACGCAACGTCTCTGAAATCGCGGGGGCCTCGAGAAGGGTCATGCGTCGACACGGCGAACTCGGCTTGGTCATTGTCGACTATCTTCAGCTGATCCAACCGGATAATGCGAATGATCCTCGACAGGAACAAGTCGCAAAAATTGCTCGGCGGCTAAAAGGCCTGGCTCGCGAACTAAAAGTTCCGATTCTTTGTCTTTCTCAGTTGAATCGACAAGTCGAAGTCAGTCGTGACAACAAACCCAAACTCAGCCACCTTCGAGAATCTGGCGCGATCGAACAGGACGCTGATGTCGTCATGTTTGTTCACCGGGAAAGTTACTTTCACAAGGGTGATGACGAAGCCAACGAGCGTGATGCTTTGATCATTATCGAGAAGCAGCGTAACGGACCCACGGGAGAAGTCGAATTAAATTGGGAACGCGAGTTTACAAGGTTTTCAGATCGTGCGCCCGAAAGATTCAGCGAATTTGACGACTACGTGCAACCAGCAGGATTTCCGTGACGCTATGTCGTATGTGCGGCACCCCATCCCGACAAAAGACGGCCGAGTGTGCCATTCTATTTTCGATTCGAACCTCTACGTGACCGACGACTAGAACGCTTTTGGTTTAAGTTTGGCGTCTTTTCGTCGGTTTCGCCCGGCAATCAGAGCGCCACGACCGCTACACGTCCGTGCGACACGCAGTAGCTTGACAATCGCAGTTACGACGCCAACATAAACAATGAAAATTCTTCCTTCATTTGTCGCTTTCCAGGAACCCCGATTTGCATGACGAGCACAAG
>CAMYNE010000767.1 GCA_947259675.1 uncultured Pirellulaceae bacterium | reverse complement strand
GACGGCCCGTAATCCGAGCGAGTTCGATACGAGTCTGGGGCAGACTCGGTTACTGTGATGTTCAAGCAGGTTTCTTCCTGCTTTCCAACTAACAATTCAAGTTGGACTAATGAGCAAAGGCGAAACAACCGAAACTACCCAAAGACACTGAATCTGCGCAACCCAAACGCGCATTCGACCCCCTCTACCGTGGTGTTTCTTGTTACCGACTGGGATCCGTCATGCGCGGACCAATGTTGAAGAGTCCGAGAATTCGGACGTTAATACGCTGAGAGGTGAGGCATGCTAGCTGCGCGATATCTGATATTGTTGGTGTTCTTTTTCACGATGGCCGTGGCTAACGTAGAAGGACAAGACCGATTGGGCAATCTCCGTCAAAAGTGGCAAAATCGTGATGGGGCTCACGCATGCAGTCGTAAGGCAGATTGTTCTTGCCAGAGTTGCGGGAGAGGACGGTTCTTTGGTCCCAACCCCATTGGTGTCCGAATCAATCCGGATACCGGCGGCATTTCATGGACCGGTGAACATTGTCAACCAAGTATGATTCCCACAATGCCATACGATGCGGTGTTGCCTGATTCGGGAATGCAACCTGATGTCACGCCTGGCACTGACCCGACCGTTCCCCCAATCGTCTCGCCCAGCGACGCGGTTACTCCTCCATCGGAACAGGCTGCCGACGACCGGTTTGATTTAACCTCTCAGTTTGCTGGCAGAGGTCAGGGGCAGGGCGTTCGAGATTTGATGATCGGTGATTTCTTCGGCGGTGCGGGCCAGATTGCCGGTGTCGGACCAATGATACCTTCGGGTACCATTCCGATTGCTGGCGGTGACCGACGTCGAAAAGTATCCGATCACTTTTCCCCGATTCCCGTTAATCGAACTTTCTTTAGTTACCACGGATTTAGTGATGCGGTAACCGATATCAACGGAAACCAAGTCGACGTTCAGCGATTTACGTTCGGAGTCGAGCGAATGTTTTGGCGGAACAATGCGTCATTTCAAATCCGACTGCCGTTTGTCCACGGATTGGATAACACGCAGGTTTTGGATTTCAGGTCACCTGGGCAAACGGCAACTGAGCTTGGAAACTTGACTTTCGCCACCAAGTTATTGCTCCTGCGACGACAAAATTTCGCTTTTACTTGTGGAACGGCGTCGATCATACCGACGGCGGATCACGCCGAAATTCAAACGCAACGCGGCGCAGTCACTACGCTGTTAATCAAAAACAGGGCCGTTGATGTGATTCCGTTCGCATCGTGTTATTATCAGCCCAGTCAAAACAGTTGGGTGACCTTCACAACGCAACTGGACTTCAACCTGACAGGCAACCTGGCTGTATCCGAGCCTGACACACCGCGTGAAGAATCTGGGCGGTTCAATGATCAGAATCTGTTTTCAGTGAATATTTCTGCGGGGCGCTGGTTTTGGAACGATCCTGGTTGTCGTAACAAATTGGTTCGCGGCCTGGCGGGAATTTTTGAATTGCATTACACAACGACAATCACTGAAGCGGATGTTGTCGTCCTTCCAGCCGCCGATTTGTTTAATCCGTTCAATCGTACCGATACGCTGAATTCAACCATTGGTTTACGTCTGCAGCTAGGCGAGCGCGCGTTTGCAACAATCGCCGGCGTCTTTCCATTCCGGCGAGGCGAAGATCGTCCGTTTGAGAATGAATTCAATTTTAACTTGAGTCGTCTGTATTAAGTTGGCCGAGCTTGGTTTTTTGAATTTCCTTTTGGCAACAACTGCAGACGCCGCAGACAATCTTGGGACGGGTTGATTTTCAATTCGTTTTGATCGTGTCGGTCACGCTAAAGCTATTTGCACCTGCAGCTTGGGTTGTTCAAGGACTGCGGTCATTCGGATGTGATAAGGGACCAGCTAAACCACTCTGTGCCGCCCTTGTAACTCTTTCTTATGGCTTGACGCGCAGCACACGCTATCTTCCGTACCCGTTGAACAGATTCGAAACCGGTCATCTTCGCGTAGTAGGATTTGATTTT
>CAMYNE010000766.1 GCA_947259675.1 uncultured Pirellulaceae bacterium | reverse complement strand
TTCAAGTCATCTGTCAATTCATAACCGTGTTGGACTCCATTCAAAATCAGGGGAACTCCGAATTCCTCGGCTAAGTTTTTGGCGCGATAGATTTCGTCGATGCGAGACCCTGGAAAAAAGATGGGCATTTCGCCATTGAGAAGCATCCCGATCGACTCCATGGCTGGGTCGCGCGGCGGGCGCTGAAGACCTTTCTGAACCTTCTCATAGATTTGCCAGCTGGTCTGATAATGTTGAGCATCGAGCATGGTTTGACGCAGGTGTGCTACCGCGCCCATCAGGCTTGTTGGATATCCCCGGCCGGATGAACGCCAGCCGCCAGCAGCAGCAAAGTCCGTTTGTAAAACACTGTCTCGCATCGCCGTTTTGTTGGGATCGTTCAAACCGACAACCGTGGTGGTTCCATTGAGAAGTTCTCCGGACGGCATCACGTGAATGGCAGTAAACCCGGCCTTTCGCCAGTCTTTGGCGTTCTTGTCCTCGATCGAAATGAACCGCGAGGACGAGTAGTCCGGGTAGATTCCTTTACGGTTTACCTGTTGCGTCGAGGCTGCAATCTGGGTTGCCAAATCGATGTCACGACGGTCTGGGCCAGAGCCCGTTTTACGACCATCTTCGTCATCGCTTGGCAATCCCTTCGTCGTAGCCGCGTCGATAAACCCGGCATAAATGACCATCCCCTCGCAGTCGATGACTTTGGCGTCAAAAGGCACTTCCAGATCGGCGTCAACTGCTTCGATCAGGCCGTTGCGGACAACAACAGTTCCTTTGTCAATCACCGCGCCTGGTTGAGTGACGATTTTGGCATTGGTGAATGCGACTGCGATCGAGTCATTTGCTAACGTGTTCCCTGGAAGTACCGTCAATCCGGATAGCCAGATGAGGCCGACCGCTAACATCGCCAGTTGTTTGGACGCAAAGTCAAATGGTCCATAAGAAAATTTGTTGAACATTCATCTACCCCGCCAAAATATGAATTCCTGGATTGCCTCGAAGGATTCGCCTCGTCTGGGCCATAGTTTGGTCCATCCCGATTCGCATATCAATCGTTCAAGCTTTTTATTTCGCCAAAATGACGATTTCCGAACACAATTCGATAACCGAAAGCCGACTTGTCGCGTGATTGAAAACCGCTGTTCGGATGTCGAGCTCCGGTCAATTTTTCATTTTTCCAAACGATGTTTGAATAATATGCTTGCTGAGGAGTTGGAATCTCTTGCTCAGACTTGCTTTACCATTTATTTGGGCGATCATGGACAATAGATCAGGAGTAATACCAAAGGCGTTAACAGATGTCTGGAGTTTTCCCGTCGTTCTCAATTCGGATAACTGAACTTAAAGGTGATGAAGCAGCTTGGAATCGTTTATGCGACAAATTCCGAGTTGGTCTGCAGAGCAAGTCGCGTTACTTGGTCGAGACCGCAGGACCATTCGAGGGAGTTAGTTCAGACGATCTTGTTCAAGAAACGTTCCTTGAGGCTGGGAATAAGCGCGACGCCTTTCGTGGTCACACGACTTCGCAGTTCGCCAAATGGATGCTGACCATTTTGAGGAAAACCTATCTGGAAAGTTGTCGAAATGAACTACCGGAATTAACCGTTGCTCACTGGTTCAGTTTCAGCGATCACGGAGCGACGCCTTCGACCAGCATCATCTCTCTCGAGCAAGAAGCCGACTTGCATGCCTGTCTCGCCGAACTGGATTCGCAATCTCAGATTGTTCTGTTCTTGCGTCATTTCGAAGGCTTGAAGTTTGCCGAAATCGCTGAGCGGACGGGGTGGGAGATAAATTCGGTAGCCGGCATTTATCGCTCTGGACAGCATCGATTAACCATGCTCCTGGATTACCAAAAAGACCAAAACAGTTTACCTGCTTTGCTGGATACATTCGCGGATCCGCGATTACGACAGCTTGACTCGCCGCCGACTTTTCATCGTTAGTTCAAATCATGAACAATTCAAAAGAAAGCCTGGAAATCGACCGTCAATTGGTTGAGTTTGAGAAATGGTGCGAATT
>CAMYNE010000765.1 GCA_947259675.1 uncultured Pirellulaceae bacterium | reverse complement strand
AATACCGACTACGAGAATTTACAACTTGAATTGGGTGAAAATATCAAACGAAGTAGTTTTTTTTCTAGCATCGTCGGAATGACTTTGAGAGGAATCCCCACTGTAATTGTCCTGGCTTTATTAGCAGGTTTGGCGTGCTGGGGTCATTATCACGGTTGGAGTTTGCCCAAGTTTTCCGAGTTGACTGGAACAAACGGAGTAACCGAAGTTTTGTGGTGTGACGAACATGGTGTGCCAGAGGTCGATTGCATCTCGTGTAATGCCGAGCTGATGCCGAAGGACGAACTCTATGGCTGGTGCAAAGAGCATGGCGTTCACGAATGTGTAATTCACCATCCGCAAGCTGCACAGCTCAAGGAGGCCCTTGACGTAACGCAGGAGGATTTTGAACGCGCTGCCCGCGCTATCGCCGTACGACCTCGCACCAAAAACGACCCCGGCTGCAAAATGCACTTACGACGAATTCAATTTCCGACGATTGAATCCATAGATCGAGCCGGAGTGGACATTGGCCTTGTCGATCGCGGTCCAGTAGTCGAATCGATTCAAGTCACCGGTGAGGTTGTTTACGACCCCACGCGAGTCGCCCAACTATCATCTCGTGCAACCGGTACCGTTTGGCGAGTTGAAAAGAATGTTGGTGATCCAGTTAAACAAGGCGATGTCCTGGCGATCGTAGACGCTGTCGAAGTTGGTGAAGCAAAGCATAAACTTATGGAAGCATTGGTCGAGCAAGAGTTGGCAAAGAAAACAGCGGAACGCCTATTTCGACTTGGCGGTACCGTTATTCCAGCAAAACAAATTGAGCAAACCGAGACTGCCAAAGCAGCCTCCGATATTTTCGTGGCCAATGCCGCCCAGAAGTTGTCCAACCTGGGTTTGCCAATTCGGTCGGGTGACTATTTTGGCCTGCCAATCGAAGAAGTTCGCCAACGTTTGCAATTCCTCGGGTTGCCAGGGAAATTGCCCGATTTGATTGGCACCTCGTCAAATCTACTTCCCGTCTTTGCCCTACGCGATGGCATCGTCGTTGAGCGGGGCGGCGTCGCTGGCGAATTAGTTGAAGCCGGTAAACCGCTGTTTACCATCGTGGACACAAGCCAAGTGTGGCTGCTCTTGAATGTTCGGCTTGAGGAAGTGGATCGAGTCGTCAAAGGACAAAAGGTTATCTTTCGGCCCGATGGTTCTGAGCGGGAAACATCGGGAACCGTTTCGTGGATCAGCACAGAAGTTGATACCGGGACTCGGACGGTTCAAGTTCGTTGCGAACTGAAAAACGCGGATGGTCGGTTACGAAACGAGACGTTCGGTTCGGGCGAGATAGTCCTACGCGAAGAAACGGACGCGATTGTCGTTTCAGGCAAAGCAATCCATTGGGAGGGATGTTGCCATGTCGCGTTTGTCCGTGACAAAAACTATTTCACGGAAGGCGCATACAAGGTGTTTCATACTCGCTCGGTTCGACCCGGCGCAAAGATGGACGGCTACACGGAGGTTATTGCCGGTTTGCTTCCTGGCGAGGTTATTGTGACTAAAGGCAGCGGCATCATGCGTGCGGAACTACTCAAAGGAAATCTGGGAGCTGGCTGACTGTGCGAACAATGACCTCGGTCGAAGGTTTAGAGTTGAGAGTTGAGAGTTTAGTGTTGCAATGTTTTTCGATATGAAAAACTTGATGTTTGGCAAAAAGCGATTGAATTCGCGGATGGTATTTATTGTGTCACTCGCCAGTTTCCCCAAGACAATCGATTTGGACTTACGAGTCAACTGCGGCGATGCGCGGTTTCTGTATCTTCGAACATTGCTGAGGGAAGTGGCCGAGCGGCAAACGCGGATTCCCGACGATTTGGCGGAATCGCATGGCTCACCTATGGAATCGGTGAGCCCATGACCTGGATTATTGAATTTTCGCTGCGCAATCGCCTACTGGTACTAGTTGCCGTTGCTGCAGTGATCGGTGTTGGTGTTTTTTCGCTACAGTTCCTGGACATCGACGCTTTCCCGGATACCACACCGGTG
>CAMYNE010000764.1 GCA_947259675.1 uncultured Pirellulaceae bacterium | reverse complement strand
AAGCACTCGCCGGTAGTTGAACAACTACAACTATCGGACCGACTGGAATTACACGACTGACTTCATCCGAACTGACAGGTCTCGATTGGAATAGGCCCGAATGTGGGCCAATGACAATATCCGACACAAGAACCCGTTCCAAAAGAAGCCACAAACCCGTCAACCTGCTGGCACAGCTTTAGCAGTTCAAGGAAATATGGACGAAGCCACTCTGAGACTGTTTGGTCGATTGGGCATTTCGTTAGTTCTCGGGATGCTGGTCGGATTACAGCGCGAGAAAACCGATGCCTCGCTTGCCGGGATGCGGACGTTTGCTCTCATTTCGCTGGCTGGCGCGCTCACGTCGGTGTTGGATCAACACTATGTTTCGGGTGGTTGGATTCTGGCGGCGGGGTTTGTCGCGCTCAGTGCGATTGTGGTCGTCAGCGAATTGCGGCTTACACTCGACAAAACAGACGACGTGGGAATGACTACGGCGATAGCGATTCTCGTTATGTACTGTACCGGCGCGTACCTGATGCGAGGCAACCTGGTTGTGGCGGTTGCCGTCGGCGTCGCAGTTGCGGCATTGCTTCAGTTCAAGCCGGAATTGCATTCGATTGCCAACAAACTTGGTGACCGAGACATGAAGGCCATCATTCAGTTTGCCGTGTTCAGCTGTGTTATTCTGCCAGTGTTGCCAAATGAACGAATGGGACCGCTTAACGTTTTTAACCCGTTCAACATCTGGCTGATGGTGGTTTTGATCGTCGGCATCAGCCTCGCCGGTTATATTGCCTACAAGTTTTTTGGGGAATCAGCTGGTGTGATTGTTGGCGGAATCCTCGGCGGGGCGGTTTCCAGTACCGCAACGTCAATCAGCTATTCAAGAATAAGCCGCAGTTCGCCGCCGATGGTTGGAGTGTCTACGGCTGTGATCGTCATTGCGTCTTCAATTGTGTTTGTTCGCGTGCTCATTGAATTGGCGGTTGTGGCCCCCAACTATTTGCAACAACTCGGGGTCCCAATCGCCTGCATGTTGGGTTCCTGTATCGTGGCCGCGATCCTATCCTGGCTGATTTTTCGCGGGCACAACAACGAATTGCCGGAACCAACCAATCCGTCCGAGTTCAAATCAGCAATCATGTTTGGCGCACTTTATGCGTTGGTTCTGTGGGGACTGGCGGCCGCCCAACAATACCTGGGCGGTGAAGACGCATTGTATTTTGTAGCCGTACTTTCTGGTTTGACCGACATGGACGCGATTACACTCTCAACAGGACGGCTGGTCGAGCAATCCTCCAGCGACCTGAGTAGCGATATTGGATGGCGACTGTTGATTACTGCTTCGATTTCAAATCTGCTGTTCAAGTCTGGAATCGTAGCAGTTATCGGTGGCCGCAGGTTATTCTACCGTGTCTTTGGCTTGTTCCTGCTGCCGATCACATGCGGCGGATTGTTGCTGGCTTTTTGGAATTTCTGAATCGCATTTTTCACGTCAGTATGGGCCAAACTCGTCTAAGTGGACAGCGCCACTTTCTATGAGCGGCAAGGCTCTAGCCGCCGGTTTTTCTGAATCGAACCGGCGGCTAGCGCCTTGCCGCTCACAGCTGCGTGAAACATCGTGTTTTTCAGTGCAAGAGACCGAATATGGCGCTGTCCAACTAACTACGGCTGGAAGCCGCATTCAAGGGGTTTATCTGCTCTCGTTTTGTTCCGTCGCGCTTTTCCAGTGCATCATGCAGTGCAGACTGAATCATCAGCCATTCGGCGATGTTGGTTTGAGTCAACAATCCAACCAGACGACCGTCTCGAAGCACCGGGAGGGTCGGACAAGTTGCTCGCTGCATCGCTTCAAACGTGTCTTGTAACAAATCGCTTTCCAAAACTGGCGAACATTCAGAATGCATTACGGATGTAACTTGCGAATTCAGATTGCCTTGGGAAATCGCTTCAAATAATTCTTGCTTGCGCAAAATTCCGAGAACTTGGTCGCCCTCAACAACTGGAAAATCCTGCTGATCGCCCGCCAGAAGTTCCTCG
>CAMYNE010000763.1 GCA_947259675.1 uncultured Pirellulaceae bacterium | reverse complement strand
TATTACAAGTTCTTTGCGTTTTTTAATCAGGCCGCCGATCCGGGAATGCAGTCACGTCAGGGTAATCAAGAACCTCTCGTTCAAATTCTCGACGACGACAAGATGGCAAAGGTTCCCGCGTTCGAACAGCAAATCGAAAATGCCAACCACCGAATTGCCGAATTGAAGAAAGATCATAACGGGGCCTTTCGAGAGTGGATCATTGCTTTAAGAAACAATCCAACAGATTCAGATCCGCCAAATGACATGGTTGCTCATTTTCCATTGGATGGAACAGTCGAGAGTCGAGTCGCCAATGAATCCGACGATGACGACCAGCCGATTTTGGAAGACCAATCCAGTTTTCCCGTAGGAAGATTCGGCCGGTCGTTGCGAACAAGTAGTGCGACATTTATCAAATCTCAAAAAACGGCAGCCGATTTTGATCGTACCAATGCGTTCTCTTACGGATGTTGGGTTCGTTTCGAAGGCGGACAGAACGGTGCACCCATCGCCCGCATGAACGACGGGAATGGTCATCGCGGATTTGATCTTTATCTTGAAAACAAAGGAGTTGCCGCCCATTTTATTCACCGCTGGCCAAACAATGCCCTCAAAGTCGTTGCCAAAAAAGCACTGGAAAAGAAAAAATGGCATCACGTGTTCGTGACCTATGACGGTAGCGCCACAGCGGGCGGCGTCAAAATCTTTGTCAATGGTGAACGCATCGAATCGAACCCAACGCACAACACGCTTTCCAAAACCATTCGCACCGATGCCCCGTTTACAATCGGCCGCCGAACCAACGGAAGTCATTTCAACGGACAAGTGGATGACGTTCGTGTTTATGATCGCTTGCTGTCCGATAGCGAAGTCGCCAAGGTGGCCCATGCGGATCCGCTTCCAGCACTGTTGGCGCTCGACCCTTATTGGCGAACTACTGCCGAAACGGAAAAGCTGACCACGATTTACCTCGAACGGAATGTCGATGAATATCAGCAACAACGCACGCTGTTAAGGGAAGCTCAAAAAGAAATCGCCCGTTTGAAACAACCCGTGACTTCCGTGATGGTCATGCAGGACGTTCCGCAAATGCGAATGACTTACGTGCTCAATCGTGGTCAATACGATTCGCCTAACAAGGAAAAGCCGGTCGAACCTGGCACGCCCGGCTTCCTGACCGAGTTTTCCAGCGAATATCCGCAAAACCGATTGGGCATGGCCCAATGGATTGTGGCGCCCGATCATCCTCTGACTGCGCGAGTCACGGTGAATCGAATCTGGAAAATGTTTTTCGGCACAGGGGTCGTGGAAACCGTCGAGGACTTTGGTTTTCAAGGTCAGTGGCCGACTCAACCTGAACTATTGGATTGGCTCGCTAATGATTTCGTCGAGAACGGCTGGGACGTGAAGCGTTTGGTAAAGCAGATCGTGATGTCGGAAACTTACCGGCAAACTTCTCGCGTTAATTCGACTCAACTGGACAAAGACCCCGGTAATCGTTTTCTGTCTCGAGGGCCGAGATTCCGCTTGGCAGGTGAATTCGTTCGAGATCAAGCGTTGGCGATCAGTGGGATTCTCAATGGCGAAATCGGAGGCCCCGGAGTGAAGCCTTACCAGCCCCCCGGTCTTTGGAACGAAGTCAGTCTCAACGGAAATTTGCGTTTCCAGCCAGACAAGGGTGAAAAACTCTATCGCCGCAGCCTGTACACCTACTGGAAACGCTCTGCGCCGCCGCCGTCGATGGTGATTTTTGACGCGCCGACGCGCGAAAAATGTACCGTTCGTCGAGGCGTTACCAATACACCGTTGCAGGCGCTGGTATTGATGAATGATCCTCAATTCGTTGAGGCGTCGCGAATGTTTGCGGAACGGATTTTGAAGGAAGGCGGAGAATCGTTCGAATCAAAAATCGAATTCGCATTGTTGTCGGCGACGGCGCGAGTGCCGTCTGAGCAAGTCGTCGATATCCTTCGGGAACTTTATGAAAACGAGAAGCAGACATTTGTGAATGAACCCGACAGAGCCAAACAGCTGTTGTCGGTTG
>CAMYNE010000762.1 GCA_947259675.1 uncultured Pirellulaceae bacterium | reverse complement strand
CCCGACGGGGATGCCAGATGATCGGTAAAAAGTGAGGCTCCCACCACATAAATGTGGGGGCGTCCAACGAATGGCCGAACTGAGTTGTGCCAATGTTTTTCGCATCTAGGTTGATAGTGAAGCTCCCACCGCGTAAACGCGGGGGCGTCTCCCGAGGTAGGCGAGTTGCACCCATTTGAATTTTGAGATCAAAATACGATATCCTTAACGAAAAGATTCCAATTTCCGACCTCCGACCTCACATTCGACTTCAATTTCCGACCTCCGACCTCCGAATTCCGAATTGGAAACAATGACCGAATGGCTTACTGAAATTCAGCTGAACTACGGGCACATGATCAAGCCCTTGATTGTGGGCACGCTGGTTTCCATCGTTTGCAGCGTCGTTGGCTGTTTTATTGTGTTGCGCCGAATGTCGTTTCTGGCCGATGCGATTGCCCATTCAATGCTCGCGGGTGTGATCGGCGGTTATTTGCTGATGAAAATCCTCTTCCAAGAAGAAGCCAAGCTGGGCGCACTTTTGATCGGTGCTTTGCTCGCCGGTATCTTCACCGTCGGCCTCGTTGGATTCGTTACCCGCGTTTCACGGCTGAAAGAAGATACCGCGATCGGCATTATGTACACCGGCATTTTTGCGCTTGGGGCATTGGTCGTCTCGATCAAAGCATTTGGTGAAATGATTCACGTCGACATCTATCACTACATTCTGGGAAGTGTCGTTTCCGTATCCGATGAAGACATGTGGTTGCTGGCGGGCGTCACGGCCATCGTTCTCAGTGTCATCATTTTGTTTTATCGCCAACTGCAGCTGACAAGCTTTGACCCGATCATGGCTGCATCGATTGGCATTCCGGTGTTGGCGATGGAATATCTGCTGACTGTGTGCACAAGCCTGGTCGTCGTGAGCGGAGTTCAAATAGACGGGGTAATCATGGTGAGTGGCCTGATTATCACGCCTGCCGCCTCAGCCTACTTGCTGACAGATCGTCTGGATCGAATGATCTTGGGTGCCGCGATCATTGGCGTCGTTGGATTCTGGCTCGGATTCGGATTGGCGACCTGGATCGGCGCGGATCCAGGGCCAGCGGTGATTGTCACGATGACTTTCATTTTCCTGCTAACGCTGGTTTTCGCGCCTCGGTATGGGATGCTTGCCGATTGGATTCGTAAAACGAACAGCGTTCCCCAGGAAGTCATGGAGGATGTGCTTGGAGCAATGTTGCGTGAAGGAGGAACCGCGATTCCGATCAACAATATCCTGCGTCGTGTTGATACGCCCAACATTCGAATCCGGCGAGCCATCAGGAAGCTGGCTCGACAGGATCTTATCGATATAGAAAACGACCACATCGAACTAACGAACGACGGCCAGCTGGAAGCCAAACGACTCGTCCGGGCTCACCGGCTGTGGGAAACGTATTTGGAAAAATCAGAAACTACCGCGCACGATGATATTCACAAGAAAGCCCACCAGTTGGAACATATCAGCGACCAGAAAACCGTTGACTACCTTGATGACAAACTTGGGCATCCACTAACCGATCCGCACGGCGCCTCGATTCCCGAAGACGCTTACCGACTGGAATGCGAATCGGACGTCAAGTTGAGCTACCTCCGCGAGGGTCATAAAGCAGAAATTCGGGGCGTGCTATCGGCTGCAAGTAGTTTTGAGTTTTCGGCGGGCGATGAAATCACGATGGGTCCGCGCTCGACCGATGGAAAGACCTGGACTATCATCACATCAAATGGCAAAACACTTCAGCTCGATCACCACCAGGCTGACGCGGTCATTGTACGACTCATTTCAATCGAGACGACGACATGAACAACTTATTCACGATCACGATTTCTGCCGCGCTGCTCGTTTCGCTCGGTTGCGACTCGAAATTTGAACTAACTTCGCTGGAGCCGACATCACCAACTGCCGACGCGAAGGAGGCGATTGTTGATCGGCCGGTCGAAGTTGCTTGCGGGCAGTGCCAGTTTGAACTCGAAGGTGGCGGATGTGATCTGGCGGTTCGAATAG
>CAMYNE010000761.1 GCA_947259675.1 uncultured Pirellulaceae bacterium | reverse complement strand
CTCGCTTCGCCTTCTTTTCGGCGGCAGATAATTTGCGTTTTTTGCGTGGCATGAATTCTTGGTTGTAAACAGGATTCACTTGATCAATATGATGGGTGAATGAACCATGTCAATCCTGTTAAATCATGTCAAAAGAATGTAATTGTTCAAACGCATCTCGAATCGCTGCCGATTTGACCAAGCTCCACAATGGGTTGAAGCGCTGGACGCACATCCCGTGATCGGAAACACCGCTAATTTGACAGCGCCGGTTTTGCGTTAAACGACTTAAGGTCAAACTTGCGCGGAAAAGTGCCGCGGTCCTATTAACCTTTTGCCCCGCCAACCAGCAAAGTGGCTAGCGTGGTCGCGAGGTTCTGTAACGCGTCTTCGTTGGGAAGGGTTACCGTCAATTGTTGCTTTCCGGTTTCGTCCGTCTGCACGCAGCTGGCGAGTCCGGCGCGGACCTGTTCGACGACTTGTTCGTCTGGCTTCGTCGAGGACTCAGGTGATTGACTGACCAACTCGCCCAGAAAATTGAATACCGCGCCCATCATTTCGCCACCGGCAGACGCAACCCGCTGACGATGTTCGATTTCGGCAGTCAGGGACGGGCCACTGGTCAAAGCTTCTTCTTTCATCGATTCGTCTATCGGTGCTTCCGGTTTGGCACCGATCAAGACTTCCAATCGCCGCTTCATTTCTTCCATGCCGCTGACCATCGTTAATTCGTCAACTTCTGATTCGCTGTCGAGCGCCGCCAGCGCGAGGTTCCGTTTGTCGTCCAGGGCGACCAGCATCTGTTCTTCCAGCGTCCTTTCGGTAACCAGCAGATAAACATGAACTGGATTTTCTTGTCCCATGCGATGCGCGCGAGCGATTCTCTGCTCCAGCACGGCAGGGTTCCACGGCAAGTCGACGTTGATCACCGTGTTAGCCGCTTGAAGATTCAAACCAGTGGAACCGGCGTTGGTCGTAATGAAAAGTTGGCACTCCGGGTCGTTTTGAAACTCGTCAACCAGAACTTTCCGTTTCTTTTGCGGGACTTTGCCATCAAGCCGCACGAATTGGAGCTTGTGCCGGTTGAGAATTTTTTCGATCAAGTCCAACATGGTCGTCCATTCGCTGAACAGCACAACCTTGCGATGATCGTCTTCGAACAGTTGAACTAACAGTTCTTCGAGCCGTTCAAGTTTGCTCGAATAAGAAGGCTCTTCTTTCGTGTTCAGATACGTACTGTCTGCGGACATCCGGGCCGCCAACAATGCTCGCTGCAAACGGAGAAAATCCATTTCGGTGAAGTACGATTTTCGAACGATTTGTGCAACAATCCTCATATTTGCATCGTTGATCGCTTTTTGTTCCTCGGTCGGTGTGATCCGCAGAAATTCCGTGGTTCGCGTGGGCAGTTGTTTAAGGACTTGATCCCGCGTCCGCCGAAGCATGATCGGAGCCAGCGTTTTTCGCAGTTCGGCCATGTTCTTATAACCCAGCACCTTGCCCTTTTCATCGACGATGCGGTGCTTGTTGAAAAAGCGAAACCCCGGGCCAAGCCGTCGGTCGTCAACAAATTGAACGACGCTAAACAGTTCACTCAGCCGATTTTCCAACGGCGTACCCGACAGCACCAACGCGTACTTTGACTTGAGGCTTTTGACGACCTGAGTTGTTTTGGCTTCCCAGTTCTTGATCCGCTGACCTTCATCCAGAATGATCAAGTCCCATTTCGTCCGCTCGATCGCCATGATGTCGCGAAGCACTTGCTCGTAATTGCAAATGGTGAAAAACGAATCGTTGTCATATTGTTCTGCGCGTTCAGCCATGGATCCAAGCACCAACTGACAATCCCGGTCACAGAACCGTTTGATCTCAGAGGCCCACTGACTTTTCAAAGATGTGGGACAGATAATTAGCACCTTATGGATGTCCAATTCGCGGGCCAGCAACTCGGCGACTGCAATTCCCTGAATCGTTTTGCCAAGTCCCATGTCGTCGGCCAACATCGCCCGGCCAGCACCTGCGGCAAACGCGACTCCATCCATCTGGTACGGAA
>CAMYNE010000760.1 GCA_947259675.1 uncultured Pirellulaceae bacterium | reverse complement strand
GCCGAGTCAAGAATCGTTCCTGAAACGCTGGTCGAACGTCTTCTTCGGCCAGGGAAAGTGGTTTGCGAAACTGATTTAGGCGGAGAATCGATGATGCGGATGGATGCGGCGGGCCGTTTACGGGCAATCAGCCGAGGCGCCCGTGCGAATGCATCCGAGTCTGTTGAGTAGATGACGATTTTGTCTCGCAACTGGACATCATCTGGCAAGGAAGGATTTTCACCATGAATGCAAAGAAAAACAACGTCACCGTTTATCTCACCTTGATCGGTATAGCGTTCGAAGCCCAGATTTCCTTTGCCTTCGATTTCCCAATCGTCGCAGAAGATTTTGCAATTCGACATGTCGGGAGAGCGCTTGGTCATTGGCATAATCTGAAAATACATGTCGCCGTCACCGATCGGTTCAAGCCCAAACTCGGCCAGTTTACCGGCAACCCAATGGGCTGCTTTCATGTAGCCCTGCTGGCCTGTCCCGCGACCTTCAAATTCGGGTCCGGCCAAAACGCCTAACCACTCTTCGGCTTGCGCCGCCGTGATCGAATCAAAGCCGGTCTTCAAATCTGCGGGCGGTTCTGAAACGTCACCGTATTGTGCAACGACACCGTTTGGTACCACTGAAACTACCATGATGAAGAACAAGAACCTGGCGAAGTTGCAAAATTGGTGACGCATCAAATCTCCCTGTTTGAATTCCTGTTAGCTGCAAATAGAACAGCCAATTAAACTCACGACAAACCCAAAAGTTCTCTCATTCTAGTTAGCTTGGGAGAATCAGCCATGCGTCGGGCGATTTTCTCAGATTCGACCGCCTTTCTTCCCCATTGAAGAACTCGATTTTTCGGTCTGCCGTGAGTCGTCGGAACGTCCCGATGTATGGTTGTTTAAGTTAAGATAACGTTGCTCCGCTAATGGGCTATCCGTGAATACAAACCAATTTGGCAGGAAAACCATGCGTTGTCCAATTCCGCACATTTTTTTGATGCTGCTGACTTTTATGAGTTGTGGCCAAATTTGGGCTCAGTCTTTCGATGAAGAATTTTCGATTTGGCCGAGGGATCTCAAAATCAATGGAACCGTCTGTGTTTCGTCTGATCCGAACCTCCCGGGCGACTTGAATGAGTTGTTTCTGAATGCGGCTGGTGGCGACCAAGCCAGGATCCTGGTTTTGGATTTCGCGGATGGCGACTTTGATTCCGAGTTGACATCCGCGTTTGAAAGTGCGGGTTCGATCGACGTGAAAAAAGTCGATCAGGACTTGATTTCAGGCGGCGAAGAATCCATCGCCAAGATATTTGTCGATTTAAAAGGAGTTTGGTTGTATTCCGATGCTCAGTTGGACAAAAAACAAACCAAAATCCTCGACCTCCTGAAAGACTCGATCGTGGGAGTTGTCAATCGCGGGGGAGTCGTTTGCGCTTCAGGGCCTGTCGCGACTCGTCTGGGGCGTTACAAACATGAAACCATGATGGGAATGTCACTTGTTAGTGACGAACTTGGCTTGATCCCTGACGCCGTCGTGTACACCCAATACAACGATGCCGTCAATCGAAACAACTTGCTAAGTTCTCTTGCTGCCAACCCCAATCTCGTCGGAATTGGTGTCCAGCCTGGAACTGCGTTCATGTTGAACGGACGGAAGATTCGCGTCTACGGGCAAGGGCAAACGACTTTTGCGTTAATGGCGAACGAGCAACAGCCGCTTCGAATTCAACACGTCAAACAGGCGACCTCTGGAAATTCGAGTCCTTACGAAACGATTGTCGACTTGACCGCATGGCGGCGGGATGCGATCGAAAGGCGGCTCAGGCCGTTTCCTCCACCGAACCCACCGCAGCCATTTGTCGAAAATGGAACGCTCTTCATCGTGGGCGGAGGCGACTTGCCCGAAGGCCTGATGAAACGATTCGTTGAAATGGCCGGCGGCGAAAAAGCGAAATTGATTTACGGGAGTCCGTATCGCACAGATTGCCGAAGCGACAGGCATCTGGTTTGGAGGTGGACGCCAATGGAATTTTGCTGATTCGTACTACGGAACCAAGGCACATCGTTTGATGAAAGAAGTCTTACATCGCGGCGGAGTGATTGGTGGTTCGTCGGCCGGTGCCTCGATTCAAGCCGACTATTTGGCGCGAGCGAATCCTGTTGCCAACTTTGACATCATGGCTCCTGGCTACGAGCGAGGGCTGGGGTTTCTGAAAGGAGCTGCCATTGATCAGCATTTTTCGCAGCGGGGCCGTCAGAATGATATGAGTCAACTGGCCAATCGTTATCCACAGTTGCTTGGCATCGGCATCGATGAAGGGACAGCACTGATTGTGCAAAAATCCGTCGGAAAAATTGTGGGCGCTGGAAAAGTTCATTTCTATGATCGGACGCGACCGGTAGTTCCTGGCGAATCCGATTATCTTGCGCTCGGTGAAGGCGTGTCGTTCGATCTTGCCAACAGAACACTTGTGGAAGAAACGGAAGCGGAATCCACCGAAGCATCCGTGGCTTATTCGGTTCCGCCCGAAAATATGGCGTTACTCCAACGGGCGGTCGCGCGATTGTTAGAGCTGCAAGAAGACGACGGGGCTTGGCCCTACGAGGGCGTTTATCGAGTTGGTGGCGAAATTCCCGTCGGTTATCGAATCGGTGGAACTGCAATTGCCTGCCAAGCGTTGTTGGCGGTTCCTGTCAAAGAGAGTGCAGAAAATAAGGCTGCGATTACCCGTGGAATCGAGTTGATCCTTAAGGAACTCGAGCATCCGTTGATGAAGCCCAGCAGCCAGGATACTTACGACGTTCGTGTGTGGGGGCATATTTATGC
>CAMYNE010000759.1 GCA_947259675.1 uncultured Pirellulaceae bacterium | reverse complement strand
CCAACGCGACCTGACGGCCCAGGTACTTTCTCGAAAAAGTAGTTAGTTTCTCCGACATCGATTTTGAGAATTTCAAGTCGATGTTGAGCCTGCCATCCTCCTCTCGGTCAGGCCGTAGCCAGTGGAGTTGCAATTGTCCCAATTGCAGAGCATCAGCTTTGTGCATCACTTTCGGTACCAAAACAATTGAGACAATTGTTTCTACAATGGCTCGTTCTTTGCTGTGCTATTTTGCCTAACTGATTTCGGGTTGGCTGTCCTCGGCAAAGATCGCACTAATCGATTTGTGCTGATGAATGCGTCGCATGGCTTCACCAAGAATCACGGCAACGCTGAGAATCTTCATGTTGGGGAGCATTTTTTCCTCGGGTATCGGGATGCTGTCGGTGACAACAATGCTGTCGATTGGAGCCGTCCGGAGTCGTTCAATTGCCGGGCCGGCAAAAACGCCGTGGGTGGCGGCGACGTGAATTTCGGCGGCTCCATTTTGTTTAACCAGCTTTGCCGCACCGCAAATCGAACCAGCCGTACTGATCATGTCGTCAAACATCAAACAGATTTTTCCTTCAATCGGTCCACCGATAATGTTTTCCTGGCTGACGTGTTCTGCGCTCGATCGCCGCTTGTCAATAATCGCGATCTCTCCCCCTAGCCGTTTAGCATGACCAACGGCTCGCTTGATACTCCCTTCGTCGGGACTGACAATACACAAGTCTCTTGACTCAAAGCCCAACGAATGAAAGTAGTTGTTTAGAACCGTCGCCGCGTACAGGTGATCGACAGGGACATCGAAAAATCCTTGAATCTGGGCAGCGTGCAAGTCCATGGTGAGAACTCGGTCAGCTCCCGCGCGGGTGATCATATTTGCAACAAGCTTGGCGGTGATCGGAACCCGCCCTTCGTCCTTTCGATCCTGTCGAGCATACCCGTAGTAAGGTAACACGACGGTGATGCGTTCCGCGCTAGCTCGCAGGCAAGCGTCAACCATGATCAACAACTCCATCAGGTTGTCGTTGACCGGTGGGCAAGTCGATTGGACAAGAAACACGTCGCGCCCGCGAACATCTTCGATCTTGCAATGGAATTCGCCATCAGGAAACGTCGAAAAACGTATCTCACCAAGTTCAAGATTTAGAAAATGGCAAATCTTTTCCGAGAGCGGTCGATTTGCACGACCACTGAATATTTTCAGTTCACGCATCAGTTGCCAGATCTTTTTTCATTTCGCGTTCCACTTCCGCCAAGTGTTCGACCGTGTTGACGCTGAGGGCTTCGATGGGTTTGAGCACGGGGAGCGCCCGGACATCCTGACCTTCGGCTAACAAGATCCCTGGCACATCCGTAATGTAATACTCTTTTTGCGAATTGTCAGCGGTCAACTTGTCGAAAGACGCCAAAAGATGCCGACAATCGAAAACGTACGTGCTCATG
Source organism: uncultured Pirellulaceae bacterium (assembly GCA_947259675.1). Lineage (GTDB taxonomy): Bacteria > Planctomycetota > Planctomycetia > Pirellulales > Pirellulaceae > Mariniblastus. Next base: position 605 of record CAMYNE010000759.1, on the reverse strand, counting down.
TTGACTTCGTCAATTTTTCGTTGGGCTTCGGTTGCATCCTTTTCTTCGACGATTCCGACGAATTCGCCTTCGGCATCCCGAACAATTCGGCCCAAGCCGGTGGGATTCTCATGGATCAAAGTCCCTAGCAGGCAGGCGGGATGATTGGCCGCAAAGTCATCCAGAAGCGCCTGAATGGAATCGACCTGTAACATGGGTGAGTCGCCCGCGACGACGACAACAGGTCCGTCGTGGTTCCTGATATTTTCGCGACACATCATGACGGCATGTCCCGTGCCCAACTGTTCTTCTTGAAGTGCGAATTCGATATTCTCGTAGGACTTTCGCAGAGTGGTTTCAACTAGATCCGCCCGGTATCCGACAACGACGACGATTTTCTCAACTCCCGCCGCGCGCAAGGAATCAAGTACAAACGCTACGAGTGGTCGGCCGTTGGCCTTACAAAGCACTTTGGGCAATTCGGATTTCATCCGAGTACCTTTACCTGCGGCAAGCACAATCGCAATCGGAGCGTCCATTTTGATCCTGAGTGGAAAAATATCTGATATTCAAATCTCGAATAATAACGAATGACTGAAATGCCTTCCATAACAGGTCGAAAATGC
>CAMYNE010000758.1 GCA_947259675.1 uncultured Pirellulaceae bacterium | reverse complement strand
CGACGTAGACCGAACGACCTATCTCGCGGCCAACTTGATCTACAAGCCATTGCCTCGCGTTCGGGTGGGCATCGAGTATCTTTATGGCCTGCGTGAAAATGTCGATGGTGGGATTGGATCGGCGAATCGCGTCCAGATGGCGTTCATCTTCGATCTGCCTTGACGTCGTATCCGACGACCTTTTCCCAACATTAAACGCGGGCGATTTGTTCAGGATGCTGACTCCTGGTTGGAATCGGCAGGCGGATACAGTTTGTCATCGAGCTTCCCTAAAAGTTCCTTCAGCTTAGACATCGCCTCAATTGAAGTTTTTGCTCCGATGTCTGCCATTTCGCCGGCACGCGTAAATTCGGTAATATCAAATTCGGTCACGTCAGGTTGGATTACGAAGTCGGCGGGCGCGACCCCCACTGAATTCATATTCACATTTTGCACCACATAGGTCCGCAAGACGGTGGTAATCGCCGACGCCTTTTTCATTTTTTCAGTCGGAGTATCGGCGCGATTATTGGCGAACTGTTTGTCCAAACTGGCGGTGACACTGGCGGCAATGACAAAATTACAGCCGTTGGCGACCAAGAGGTTGGCTGGCACATTATTCACAATACCGCCATCGACCAGTGCCTTGCCATTTCGATTGATCGGCAACGACAGACCGGGCAAATTGATGCTTTCCGTAATGGCATCGACGGAATCGCCTTCAGACCGAATGACAGGCTGTCCGCTGATCAGGTCGACGGTCACCGATTGCATGGGAATGGTCAGTTGCTCCAATCGACTATTCTCAAGGTACTTTCTCAACATCGGGTCGAATTTCTGTAGTCGGTATTGAAATAACAGATACCAGTATCCGCCGTTTGGCAGATGGCGAAACAACCACGATGGTTTCAGGTCTTTGACAAAACAATCGACACTGTAGTCCGGTTCCATTCCTGACGAGTAGAGGATTCCCGTCATCGCACCCACACTCGTTCCGGCAATCATGTCGATGATGATTCCCTGTTGCTCCAGAACTTTCAGGACGCCAAGATGAGCCATGCCCCGCGCCGCGCCGCCGCCGAGGGCGACGCCAATTCTGATTCCCCGCAACTGGTGAATGACGCGCTCGAATCCGTTGACGAGTTCACGGCTTTGGTTTTTAGGGGGATCTTCAAAAGACAGCTTGAAGTTTCGATGGGCAAGATCATTCAATTCCGGTGCCAGGGGGGCAAAACGACAATCTCCCGGCAACATCCAGACGATATTGATCTTGTTGCGCCAACCAGGCACGTGTTTGACGATCGCTTCAACCAAAGGAACGGATTGCCGCCAGTTTTCCGGCGTGACGCACCAGAAGATTTCCTCGCAAACTTCAGCGAGTAAAAGCATCCGGGCCTGATCGATCGAGGCGTCGACATCGAAGAACGTCCGTTTGGAATCCGCCCATAACTCACCCTGCCTTTGAACGTCCTCGACAGCGACGTAGGCACCATTGCTGATCAAGCAGAAATCAGGAACGTCATCGATTGGCTGCCAATCCGTTTGATCCGTCATGACGTGAATTTTTTCATCCAACTCTTTTAACCGCAACACGAGTCGACGCGTGAGTAAGCGGGTTGCTGGAGATTGATGGAAAACGGCGACTCGGGCCGGTTTCAATTGCTGACGGTCTTTCATGATCAGGCGCAAAACAGCTTCGGCGATCATTCTTGAGAATCTATTTCGAAAATCCTCGTGCTCATTCGTCAATCGCAGAACCGTTGGATAGTCCAGGCGGAGCAATGTTGAGGGTTCGTGGGCCATGAGGTTGAGCGGCGCTGGCTCGCTCAGCGCTGATGCCAGGGCCCCGAATTGGGCGCCTGCAGTTTCGCGGCGCTGTACCAAAACATTACCTTGAAAGTCAAGGATCGTCTGGTTGATGCTGCCGTGAATCAACAGGAAGACACAATTGAATTTGTCTTCGGCGCGATGTAGATATTCGCCTGGCTTGAGTTTGATCAACTCACATTCATCGGCAATTTTGCGCACCAATTCATCGCTCAGTCCTTCTGAGCAAACGT
>CAMYNE010000757.1 GCA_947259675.1 uncultured Pirellulaceae bacterium | reverse complement strand
AACCCGATCTCGCAGCTGGCATTCACGCTTGCCACAACCACGGATTCAAACGAAGGTGCTCCGCAAGTTCGGAAATCAACATAGGTCACACCAACTCGCCCCAAGCTGGGAGGAAGCAGCTCAAGTTGGCTCTGCCAGATTTGCGGCCATTTCGAATGACGAGCCATGTTTGCAAGCCCTATTTTGGCGTAGCGGAATCGCGCCAACAACTCAACGTCCATTGTATTTTGGGTGCAGCTGATTTCTTCCAATTCCCCCATGGCAAAGCTCAGACACCTGTTAGCGGAGACCGTTTCCGCAATTTCCCGAAGAACCGGTAATTTGGCTCGCCCAAGGGAACCGAGCTCGGGCTCTTTGATATCTACAATTCGAACCGCCGGGATTTGGCTTACCAGCCTCGCTTCTTCGGCATTTCGGACACTAATCAACAAATCAGTCATTAAAAGGTGCCAACTGTTCAGAATGAGTGGAGCAAGTTAAGCTTTTTAATCGTTTATGAGTCACGCGACGTGCCGAAAAGAGGGGGTCGCACTAGTCATTTTATGCGGTACCAAAAATGCCGGGTGTCACGAACTACGAACATATCACGACGCCCGATCAACTCCGGGAATTTTGCGAACGTGCGGCGACAAGCAAATTTATTGGATTCGACACGGAATTTGTTTCCGAGAACCGTTATCGTCCGGAACTGTGTTTAGTTCAAGTCGCAACTGAAAACGAAATTGCGATTATTGATACTCTGTCGATTCGCGATACTTCTTACTTCTGGAATATGTTGGTCGATGGCACCCACGTGAGCATTGCCCATGCCGCGAGAGAAGAATTTTTGTTCTGCTACCGGACTTGCGGAGAGCGACCCAAGAACTTGTTTGATGTGCAATTGGCGGCCGGGTTTATCGGGTTGGACTATCCTTCGTCGTACGGAAACCTGGTCGGCCGTTTAGTTGGAAAAACCATCGACAAGGGTGAAACCAGAACGGATTGGAAGCGTCGCCCACTGTCTGATTCACAAATCGAATACGCAATTCAAGATGTGATTCACCTAAAACCGCTGTACAACAAAATTCATTCGGGCCTCAAAAAAATGGGACGCCTGAAATGGCTGGACGAAGAGCTTTCGACCTGGATAACGACGTTAGAGAAAATGGAAACGGAACCCCAGTGGCGTCGCGTATCGGGCATCACGAACTTGAATCGCCCGGCCTTGGCGATTATCCGCGAAGTCTGGAGCTGGAGAGAAACGGAGGCACGGAAAAGAAACAGATCGCCAAAACGGATTTTGCCTGATGATCTGTTGGTTGAACTTGCCCGGCGAGGTACGGCTGATATCAAACGGCTAAAAGCAATTCGCGGAATGGAAAATCGGATTGCCAACGGATCCTTGATGCCGATTTCCAATGCTGTCGCCCGGGCATTGGAGCTGCCGAAGGACAAGTATCCGCAGCGTCTACCACGTTCAAAAACAATGAGCCTTGGTTTGCTGGGTCAATTCCTGACAACTGCGCTGAACGTTGTTTGTCGCCGCTCCAACATTGCCCCCAGCCTGGTGGGAACGGCGAACCAGGTTCGGCAACTGGCTGCCTGGAAGTTGGGTTTAATCCACCTGGATGAACCGCCGGAACTCGCCCGCGGCTGGCGAGCCGAAATTGTCGGTCAACTGATCGAAAAAGTTCTTGATGGAAAAATTGCCATTCGCGTTGACGATCCGAGAAGCGACATGCCGCTGATCATCGAGTCAATTGACAAGTGATGAGTTCAAAAAAAATGCAACTTCTGCCGCTGTTTTGCAGGCCCGAACAAACTCTGTACCTTCCTTCTAGAGCTAATTCAAAGTTGATTTGTACTTGTGTCATCCTGAACCGAGGCACGAGGATCTACGCGAAGGAACGAGAGATTCTTCAGTCGCAAGCTGCTTCAGAATGACAGAAACTGAATACTGATTTTGAAAATGCTCTAGGTATCGCGGTAAATTCCGTAGTGCCGGAACTGCGCGGAGCTTGTTCCGGCCTACAGCAAAACTTTCAACTAAACGATCAACAA
>CAMYNE010000756.1 GCA_947259675.1 uncultured Pirellulaceae bacterium | reverse complement strand
TGTTGCGCTGAGAGCGTGGATGCGCCCGTGATCATCGCCACAGTCAGTGTCGTGGCAGTAATAATGCGAAAAAACATTGTTTTCCGTTTGTCCGTTGGGACATGACTCAATTGTTGGGCGAACGTCAAATACGCGCGTCACTTCTTGCTCCTCGGCCGCAGAGCCGTACGGCCAGAGGGCGTGCATCGGAAACCTGGATACAGTCCAGGTTTGAACAGTCAAACACGCTGTTTCTATCAACAAGAGGTGGACTGACGAACGGAACGCAAACGTTTAGTACTTCGGCTCGAATCGGGTTAACCCGAGTCCACCGAGATTCCCCACCAAGGGTGATGCTTGGACAGTCTGAAGAAGTCGATCCATCTCATGAAATTTAAAAGAACTCAAGTGATTTCGGGTGGTTTGGCTGTGGCCAAAAAAAAACGACGTGGCCGAACACTCACTGTGTCTTCCACGTCGGTTTACTCTTTAATCAGCCTTCTGGTGTTTACCAGACTGCTCTTTATTTAGTCATTCGAAAAAATTGGTGTGATTGAAGTTGGCGATCGCAACCGCGTTCTTCTTTCAACGCCGAGTACTCTATCGCACACTGATCGGTTGTCAATGGGGCTAACGGCCCGTACGTGCGAATTAAAAAAAAGTGCCGTATATGCAAGCACAACGATGATGTTTTTTGCGTCCAATTTTTTTCAAAACGTATGAAGCGTGCGAACGGTGAATGGGAAAAATGCTACAATGATTGATTGAATCATCAACTCTTTGTCCGCGGGCGTTCGGCCATTCCATTGAATCTTTGGAGAATTGCTTTTGAAAACACAGGGAGAAATCGAAGCTGCGTTATGTCAAGCGATGTCGAGATTTGAACAGGAATACATGGGGCGGGGTCCAAAGGAAATCCGTAGCCACCTGATTGATGACATGCTGGTCGTTCGCATGCAAGGCGTGTTGACGGCAGCGGAGCGGCACCTTGTTGAAACACTGCCCGCTGAAAAGGGGCGCGACCTCTTAAAGCAAGTTCGTTCGCAATTAATCGAGATCGCACGCCCGGAATTGGAAAAAATGATTCATCAAATTACGGGCGTCAAACCTATCAGTTTGCACCAAGACATCAGCACATTCACGGGTGAAGAAATTGTAATTTTTACACTGGGTGAATCACCGCTTCACCGGGAATCAAAGAAATAAAAACCGAATTGCGTCACTTTTCGCGACACCACGTGACGAATAACCGTTACACATCATTTGTCTTCGATCGCACGTCATCTGGCGCTCTTGTGTGCTCTTGAGGTAACGGGTAGTTTGGTATTAATAAGGCGATTGGACGCGGCATGAGAACCGAGCCCAATGCTTGAACCAAACATTTTCGGCTGACGAGATAAAGGGCGACCTGCAATTCAGGGGGCTCGTTAAAAAGTAAACCGATGTTGTCGATGACGCGTACGCGTTTGGCAACATCGGTTTTTTGTGCGCTATCGCCAATTTTTGATTGTCAGCATAAGGTTTGATTTTCTTTCCCCCGACATCAATAGGCAGAAAATGATTCGACCTTTATTTGTATCCACCTATCCGCCTGAAGAATGTGGGCTAGCCACGTTCACCAAAGACACAGCGGATGCGGTTGACCTTGCCGCAGGTGGTCGCGCTTCTTCAGTCGTCGCGATTCAAAAGATTCGTGCGCCCGCCAGCAATGACTCGCGTGTCGTACACGTCGTTGACAACAACAATCGCGATGCATACCGACTTGCTGCAGGCTTCGCAAACGCGGGTCCGTATGACATGGTAAGTCTGCAGCATGAATTTGGACTATATCCTGATGACTGGGGTGGACGCATCCTCGAATTCATTAATTTATGTGTGAAGCCGATTGTCACGACTTTTCACACGTTGCTAACGCGCCCCGAACCGACGCCGCGACGATTGGTGCGTGGGCCAACGTCGTAATGTCGGAAATCGCGGCCAAGCTGTTGGTGGATGTTTACGGAGTGGAAGGTTCTTCAATCCATGTAATTCCGCATGGTGTCCCCGTCGTGCCTTTTGATCGCGACAACAGTCACCGAATTGAACTGGGATTGGCGGGGAAAGAAGTCATCTGCACATTCGGACTAATCAACCCCGGCAAGGGGTTGGAACAAATGATCCGCGCGATGCCAAGGGTCATCGAGCAGTTTCCCAATGCGATCTATTCAATCATTGGAGTAACGCATCCGCAGGTGAAGCGTCAACATGGAGAATCCTATCGGGAGAGTTTGATCGAGTTGGCGGATTCGCTTGGCGTTGGCGAGAATGTTCGCTTCGTCAACAAGTACCTGAGCTTGTCCGAGCTGCTGCGCCATTTGCAATCATGCGATGTTTTCGTAACACCGTATCCGGGCAAGGACCAAATTGTCAGCGGCACGATGGCCTACGCAATGGCAACTGTTGGGGCTGTCGTTAGCACTCCGTATCTGTATGCCGAAGAACTGCTTGCCGATGAAAGAGGATTGCTCGTACCATTTGGCGATAGCGAACAAATGGCCGATGCGACGCTGCGGCTGCTGAACGATGCTATGTTTCTGAATGAGACACGCAAGCGAGCGTTCGATTATGCCGAGCCGATGTTCTGGCCCAACGTGGGACGACAATACCTGCACTTGTTCAATCGGGTTGTCAAGGAAAACCAACCTTTTCGCATTCCAACAACAGGCGCCAACTCCCTGCTGTTTGGCAAGTCTCCATCCGAACTACGGCTCCAGAAAGAAATTTGATGTCCTTAAGTAATTCACTGTCGCTAAAACATTTGGATCGGATGACCGATTCGACGGGCTTGATCCAGCACAGCAACTATAGCGTTCCGCGGCGCGAAAGCGGCTACACGACTGACGACAACGCAAGAGCATTGAGGCTGTGCGTTCGTATTTGGGAAAGCGATCGGGATGACCGATCGTTAACTCGTATCGCTTGCTACTTGAGCTTTTTGGAGCATGCTCGTTGCCCAGTACGTGGTTTTCACAACTTTATGGGCTATCAGCGAGATTGGCTCGACGCCGGTGGATGCGGTGATTGCCAAGGGCAGGCAGTTCTAGCGCTCGCTGAAGTTTTGGGAAGTGGTTTGCCAATTGGTTTTCGAGAATTGGCTCGTGAGCTTATCAATTGCAGTTTACCAGCGATGACCGAATTGAGAAGCCTGCGAGCGCAAGCGTACTTGATTCAGGCATTCGCAATCCTGCGGCAGGTCAAAGTCGCCGATATCGGCCCGTTT
>CAMYNE010000755.1 GCA_947259675.1 uncultured Pirellulaceae bacterium | reverse complement strand
GCCTTTGACAAGTGGGCGTACCAAGATTCGAACTTGGGACCTCATCGTTATCAGCGATGCGCTCTAACCAACTGAGCTATACGCCCGAATTATAGCCGAATTCAACAATTGCAACATGCAAACTCAGCCCTCCAACGGAGCGGATATTTTATGTTTTGCGGTAAAAGTGTCAAACCGTGTTTGATAATCGTCATATTGATCCCGAAAAATCAACACAGGTTCGCCAAATATTGCTCAAGCATAGAAAAACAACTCAGCTTTTGAGGTACAAGTCACGCGATTTGGGACGAGTAGGACGGATTGTTAAACCGCTTAAACGGAATACCATTCCATCTTATCTGTCGAACATCTTTTGACGACAGGAATGTGATGTTGCCCTGTATTCGAAGTAAGACCGCGAATCCGAAATCGACAAGATGAAAAACTGGATATTGATTGTTTGTCCCGTTTTGTTCACAGCTATCGGTTTGCTGCTGTTCTGGGCCGGGTTTTCATCAGCCATTGCCTGGACAGCCGGTATTACGCTGCTCGTCGCGGCCTGGTGGATCACCGAACCGATCTCGATTCCGGCGACGTCGTTAATTCCCTTGGCGGTGTTTCCTGTTGTCGGCGTTTTGACGCCCGAGCAAGTCGCCGGAGCCTACGGCAACAAGCTGATTCTATTGATGCTGGGCGGTTTTATGCTTTCCGCGGCAATGGAACGCAGCGGCGCTCACCGCCGGATCGCATTGGGCATGGTGAACCTGTTTGGTGGAAAAAGTGCAAGGCGTTTGGTATTTGGATTTATGGCGGCCTCGGCGGTGCTGAGCATGTGGATTTCAAATGCTGCGACGACGTTGATGCTGTTACCCATCGTGTTAGCGGTGGTTGCTCAGACCGAGAACGCAAAACTGCACCTGAGCCTGCTGTTGGGCGTCGCGTACGCTGCGAGCGTTGGAGGTATCGGGACGCCGATCGGCACACCACCCAACATTATATTCATGGGAATCTACGAAGAGAGTTTTGGCGAACTTGGATTTGTTGAGTGGATGTCCTGGGTGATGCCCATCGTATTGATCATGCTCCCGATTGTCGGGATTTGGTTGACTCGGGGGCTATCAAACATCGAACCGATCGAATTGCCAAAGGTAGGAACTTGGCGTCCAGAAGAAATCCGGACGTTAACTATCTTCGCCATTACGGCGGTCCTGTGGATGACGCGAACTCAACCGTTTGGTGGGTGGACCGCATTAGTCGAGCAAACGAGCCTTTCGACGTCTTACGCAAACGACGCATCGGTAGCGCTGCTCGGAGTGCTTGCGCTATTTCTGACTCCGAATGGAAAAGGCGAAAAACTGCTTGACTGGAAAACGGCTGAGAAGATTCCGTGGGGGATTTTGATTCTGTTCGCCGGCGGACTTTGCATCGCAACCGCGTTCAAGTCGTCGGGTCTCAGTGAGCAGCTTGGGACGATCCTTGCGGGACTTGGACACCTGCCAACGATTCTGCTCATCGCATCCATCTGCCTGGGAGTCACTTTTTTGACAGAGGTTACCAGCAACACAGCGACAACCACGTTGCTCTTGCCGATTCTGTTAACGGCTGCGATCGCGGCTGAGGTGGACCCCAAAATCTTTATGGTACCGGCAACCATCAGCGCCAGCTTTGCATTCATGTTGCCGGTTGCGACGCCTCCCAACGCAATTGTATTTGGCTCCGAGAAGTTCTCCGTCCGCGATATGGCCCGAGAGGGCTTGGTATTGAATTTGATTGGGTGCGTTGTTGTTTCGGTTGTTTGTTATTTTATGTTTGGTGGAAGCTAATCGATCGGTCGAAATCTTTGGTCGGTTCACGGCTCTAAGTGGACAGCGCCACTTTCTATGAGCGGCAAGGCGCTCACAGCTGCGTGAAACATCGTGTTTTTCCGTGCGAGAGACCGAATATGGCGCTTGCCAAGTGTGCAGTTCCAAAATAGATTTGCACTTGTGTCATCCTGAACCGAGGCACGAGGTGAAGGATCTCCGTGAACCAGCGAGAGATTCTTCAGTCGCAAGCTCCTTCAGAATGAC
>CAMYNE010000754.1 GCA_947259675.1 uncultured Pirellulaceae bacterium | reverse complement strand
GACAAACAGCATCTCCCGCAACCAGATTCCCAAGATGGCTTTCTGTTCAAACCCGGTCGCCTGCATGAGCCCGACTTCACTGGCTCGTGATTGAAGTCCCAGGCGAAACAGGAGCGAGACCAGAATGAGGGCCGCTGCAATTACAAACATGCTAAGTGCCAGAAACAAGACGTCGAACGGCGTCGAACCAGAAGAAGCTTTGAGGCCATTGCGTTTGATCGGAATGAATTCGAAACCCAGCTTGGTTTCGTCTTCCACAAACTGCTCCAGAAGTCTCTCCCTGATCTCTTCCTGAGAACCTGTCTCGACTGGAATGCGAAACGAAGTGGTCTTCCCAAAACGGCTGCCCCACAGCTTTTGACCTGCCGCGAGCGAAACGAAGGCCTTTGGCGTCGTGCGATGATTGTTCCAGTATTCGTCATCCGCGGGCCGAATCTTGTCGGCCGTTTCAAATGGCAAATCCCAACTCTCGATCGTCTCTGCATCGGTAACGCCGGGAACTTCAGGCGTGAGATTTGGATCGTTCGCCGTCGTCGGCAACGAATCAAAAACGGCTGGAATGACTTGCTCGCGACGCCGAACTTGGAAAGGCTCAGCCGGTTCGGTCAATTTGGCAATGTCCGCCAGGATAAATTTCGTTGTCGTTTCGACTTGTTGACCGTGGGTCGTTTCGGGTTCAAAAAACTCCAGCTCGATCTCGTCGCCAACTTTGACTCCCAGATCCTCGACCGCCCATTCGTTAAGTACGATTTGATTTTCCGCAAGACGCTCAATCTTCTTTCCGGAGACTGAAGTCATGCTAAACGATTCATCAAAGTCGATCGAAGCGACCATCGAAAACGGTACGCCTGATTTGGAACCTGACTTGCGAATATCGTTGGCCAGGTAGGTGAATACTTCATCCGCATTCGGGATCGCGTTTTTGATCGAATCGACCGCTTCATCGGAAAGAACCAACCGATCGGAGGACAACGTGAAATAATCGAAAACCGTCTGTCCCTCAAATTTCTGGGTTGCTCGTTTCAGCGTCAAACCAAAATCGGCAAGCGACGGACGCAAAGATTTCTTTAGCGATCGGGTCGTCTCGTCGCTCGGAATTTCACCGTTCTTGCCAGCCAACAAGATCACGTTGGCAAACGCCGGATCGCCTTTGTGTTTCAACGCCGCTTGGCAAAGAGCTTCCTGCAATGGCTCGATCGGAATGTAAATGTTGGCCGGGTCTGTTTGGCTGGGATGAAGCCCGAACCGGCCAAGGCCTTTGTTGGGGAGGACTTTGACAATCTCTAGATCGACGAAGCTTTCCACCAGGTCGTCTGTTTTTCCCAACGCGCTATCGGCGGGAAGCTGCGTCGGCTTGGGTATTCGAAGGGTCAAACTCCCGAAGAGCGTCGAAGGGTCTGCCGTTTCCTCCAGATCCAGTCCAGACAACAGTTCGCGGGCAAGTTGCGCATTGAACGCGACTTGATAGCCGCTCAATGCCGGGTCTTCCAAGCTTGGGTCGAGATTCCAAAACTCGGCAGTCACGGCGATCACATTAACGTTCGACGCCCGCAGCCTCATTTCTTGGCCGTCTTTTTCGGCGGATTCGAGTGACGATTCGACCGTTCCGTTGGGAAACAGAATCAGGGGAACGGCTCGAGCGTAATGCTGCTTGAAAACGTCGTTTTGAGCGATCTCATCGGCAAGTTGTTGGCGAAAAAATCCGTCGGAAACAATCAGCTCGTCGATCTCGCCGAGGCGATCGAGCGTGAGTTCACGAAGGCTGTTGCGCATACTGTCGCCGACAATCAGCGCGCCGGTCAAAACCGCTGTTGCCGCAGCCACACCGAGGATGACCGCGAGATTGGCTCGCCAATAGTACCAGACACTGTGAGTTGCGATTTGCCATTTCGTCATAGCCAAATCATAACATTGGCGGCGAATTACAATAAGCTCCGATGACGGAACCAGAGAGCATTAATCGCATGCGTGATCACATTCGTTTAACCGCTGGCCAGCGGCCCGCGCGCTATGGTGGATCGAAGACGCCGTAAGATCTCACTGATCAGCTCGCG
>CAMYNE010000753.1 GCA_947259675.1 uncultured Pirellulaceae bacterium | reverse complement strand
CCATTTGGCCACGTTGCCGATAGTGTTCGACGAATCGGCCAAAACAACCAGGTAATCCGAGCACCGCAAACGGCGCCAACATCATCAAGAAACTCCACAACAGCGACCATTGGCCGAGTTGCTGGTCCGTCATCAAGCGACAAAACAGGATTCCGCGAAAGAATCCGATGATTCGTCCAACGACCGTTAGAGCCAACGCGAATACGATCCCCATCGCCAGAGAATCCGATACGATTTCGACGGACGAGTTTGCTTGTTGAGAAGTGATGGATTTGGCAGGGGCGGTTGCCATAGTAATGTGGGTGGATTGGAGCCATTAAATAGACGTTGATTCAATTTGTAGGTTGAACTTCCCGGCAAACCTGGCTTTCGGATTGGGGAATGATTTTGCACCATTAAATTGATAGTGGTACAAACGTTAGTTCCGGTTTTGACGACTGGAACGGCAACGATCAGTTGCGAATCTCGGTTATCACTTCCAGATTCTCAGAATTGTGATTGCAGTTTGAACCGCATTTGCGACCGGAGCGTTGAAGTTGAAGAGACCAAAGAATAAGATTCTGGCTGGTGATTGCATTCAACAGCTCAACCTGGCGAAAAAACGCTTTTTTGGCCGAGCGTTGCATGCATAAGCGGTTGCATGACGAGAATAATGGTCGACAATAGTTGTCCAGAGCATTTCAAACATTGGTATTCAGCCTCTGTCATTCTGAAGGAGCTGGCGACTGAAGAATCTCACGTTGGTTCACGGAGATCTTTCACCTCGTGCCTCGGTTCAGGATGACACAAGTGCAAATCAATTTTGGAAATGCTCTGGTTGAATCTGCCGTGTCCGGCTTAATTTGTTATTCCCAATTGTTATTTATTTCGCTGCCGGAAAAAATTTATGAGTGTTGATCTTGCGACGATAGCGCGAGACCTGAAACTGCCAACTGAAAAGGTTGAAAAGACAGTTCAATTGCTAGACGACGGAAATACAATTCCGTTTATTACGCGTTTCAGAAAAGATGAAACTGGAGGTCTGAACGAAAAACAGATCCAGTCGATCAAACAATCGGTTCAACGCAAGAGAGCTTTGGACGAACGCAGGACATTCATCCTCAAATCAATTGAGTCGCAGGGTAAACTCAAACCCGATCTCCAGGAACAAATTGAATCGACCCAAACGAACCGCAGACTGGAAGACCTGTACCTTCCCTTCAAACCCAAAAAGCAGACGTTGGCGACCGTTGCTCGTCAACAAGGCCTGGAACCACTCGCAACCGAGATAATGGAGGGCAAGTCGCCTGAAGTTGACTTGGCTTCTCGGGCAACGGAATTCGTCCGTGTCGACAAAGGACTCGCCAGTGTTGATGACGTGATCGCGGGTGTCGGCCATTTGATTTCGGAAAAATTCAGTGAAAGTAGCGAACTGCGATCTGAGTTGAGAAAAATCCTTTGGAATACAGGGCAGATCGCCTCTCAGGCGAACATGCCTGCTGTTCCGTCTAATTCAATGCAAGAATCCGGCAAAACAGGTTCAACCGAAGCAAGTACAACCGAAGCAGGTACAACCGAAGCAGGTACAACCGGAGCAAGTACGACTGAAGTAAGTGCTTCTGAATCGAGTGCGACGGGATCAAGTACGACTGAAGAAAAGAATGCTGATAGCGGCGAGACGACTGAAGTTATCAAGAACGAGGCCGCCAACGTCAGTGACATCGAACCGCCTCGGCCCAACGAGCCAGTTGAGACGCAGTCGAGCAATCTACCGGCGGCAACTTCGGCAGCTCAAGCTGATGCAGCAAATCCGGCGACGAATTCGAATGAAGAACAATCTCAAGAACCGCCGGCAGCGATTTCCGTTGATGCGACAGTAACGACTTCGACGAGCGTTGAAGACAGCGCCGCTGCAAGAACCGCAACAGTTACGACCTCTTTGGAAAGCAAGACGCAGGAAGTCAGCAGTGACCAACCGACACCGGGCGAGCCACCGGCGGCGAGCTCAATTGAATCACCTGCTCCCAAGAAGAAAAGAAAGAAAAAGAAAAAGAAAAAGAAAGTCGCACCCGATCCGTTC
>CAMYNE010000752.1 GCA_947259675.1 uncultured Pirellulaceae bacterium | reverse complement strand
CTGTAAATCTCATCAACCACGTCGGGTGATGGAATATGCAACGACTCTTTTCGAATACCCTGACATTCATGACTCAACAACGAGTCAGCCTCCGACCCAAGAATCTCTGCGACCTTGCTGGTGATTGAAAGCGTGTTTGCCATGTACTTACCCTTTTCAGATTTTGAATATGTTTTTGTTTGAGTCTTTTTCTGACGCCGGTGTTACCTGATTTGATAAAGATCCAGGAAAACGAACTTTTCATCCGCTTTGATTTTAACGAATCATCCCAAAGCAAACGACATGCCATCGGTATCCAAAAAGGCTTAACGAGACGTTGACGTAGTGCTCTTTCAGAGCTTAATATCAGCAGTATCTGTTTTTTCGCCCTGCCGCTGGCGACGATCGATAATCGCCCTATCCATCACCGGTTATAACAAACAAAGGTAAACGCTCAAACGTGCCGTACTTGGGGCGTAATCGCTCATGATCATAGTATTTTTGCACGTCAACCACCTTCTGCTGCCCCATGATCGATTCGATAGGGACATTGTCGTAGCAGCCATTGCGTAGGGAAACCAGCCGTCCCGAGGACCCCGATAAGATCAGGTCGAGGGCAATATTGCCGAAAGCCATCGGAACGATCGAGTCAATTGCATCCGGCTCACCGCACCGGACCAGGTAACCAAGTCGCTGGCTGACGACGTTAATGCGGCGACCTTCATTGTAGTTCGGCGACAGTTTTTTCAATCGAGACGCGATTTGATCGCCAATTCCCCCCAGTTTTCGATGACCGTATTGATCGGTTTCTTCGCCTTCAAAAGACATGGAATTTTTCATCTTGGCGCCCTCCGAGATCAGCACCACCGCATAATTGCTTGGATTTTGTCGACGATCGTAGCAAAGCAATTCGGTCAGATGTTCGATTTCAAAGTCGCATTCCGGAATGACGCAGCGGTCGACCGCTCCAGCCATTGCCGGTAACAACGCCGTAAACCCCGCGTAGCGGCCGAAAACTTCGATTACCAGAAAGCGTTCATGCGAACCTGCCGACGTTCGCAATTTATGAGTCAAATCAATGGTTCGGGTAACACAGGTACTAAATCCAATGCAATAGTCGGTGCCGGGGACGTCATTATCCATGGTTTTGGGAATCGCGACGACCTTGACACCCTCTTCGTGTAGCCGATGCGCGTAGCTCAGCGTGTCGTCGCCCCCAACCGCAATTAAATAATCCAGGTTCAGAAACTCGAGGTTTTTAAGGACTTCCGGTGTGACGTCGTTAATTTCATCATTGTAAAGGTCACTTAAATGAGACGGCACGATGGGTTTTGGCAAATGGCTGGGACGGGTTCGCGAACTGTGCAGAAACGTGCCGCCCGTTCTTCCGGCTCGATTAACCTGATCTTCAGTTAGGACTTGATAACAGTGGCTATTATCGGCATCTTTGTCCCGTTCCAGGTCGACAAGTGCTGACCAGCCACGTCGCAGCCCAATGACTCGAAAACCCTCGCGAATTGCGCGAAACGTCACCGCTCGAATGGCCGGGTTCAGTCCCGGAACATCGCCCCCGCCAGTGAGGATTCCAATCGTGCCTTTCATCTGTGTCACCGATTTTGAAGAATTCGTGATGTTTTTGTCGCAATTCACTGTGTGAGGACTGCCCACCCATGAATATAAAGTGCTTGCACACGGTCAGCAATCGGGAAGATGAAACAGGCCTTCCAATGGCCGCCTGTGCATTGCCGCACAGGACGTGTGCGAATTCGCGTTCGAGATAGTCGAGTTCGCAGGATTGTCCAATGGAACCAGGTTGATCGGTTTAAGCCGCTCGACTTCACACGGCAGAGTATCAAATAACCTTGCGCTGGCTCCCGATTGTGAACCCAGCTAGCCATGCACGAGTCGCGAGATAACACTTGGCGCGCAACGATGCTCAACATCGATCGCGATTTATTCCACCATGCAAAAACGTGTTCTTCCGTCGAATGAAAAAATGGCACGCGATGTGCCTACTGATGGATTGCCGATTTGCTGGCACATCTATTTGCGTCGAATTGCTTTTGTGGAATGTTCAATGAAGATCGTGAAACTCGAGATTGCCTCCGTGCGATTTGAACTGGAGCACCCGTATGTGACTGCGGGGTATAAGGGGGTCGGGCTTGTTGAAAAAAAGTGTGTGATTGTCCGTTTACACACGGATACGGGGCTTTCCGGGGTCGGTGAGTCCGATAGTCATCCGGCGTTTACTTACGAGAGCCCCGAAACGGTGATGGCTGTTCTAAGCCATCAGCTCGCGCCAGCCGTTTTGGGCGCGGATCCGTGTAACCTGTCCAAAATACATGCAAAAATGGATGACGCAATTCCCGGTTGGGCATTCGCCAAGGGTCCGATTGATGTGGCTTGTTACGACGCCTGGGGTCAGTCGTTGGGATTACCTGTGTACAAATTGCTTGGCGGAGCCTTGCGCGATCGAGTTCCGCTGATTTGGCCGATTGGTGGTGGGACGCCAGACGAAAACGCCCGTGCCATTTTTTCATTCGACGGAAGAACACGTTTTTGCATGGTGGAATAAATCGCGATCGATGTTGAGCATCGTTGCGCGCCAAGTGTTATCTCGCGACTGGAACAATACAATCCCAGCATGGTCGAACAACCGGTTCCAGCTTGGGACCGGGAAGGCATGTCACAGCTTCAAGCTTCAACCACGACCGCAATTAGCGCGGACGAGTCGCTGCATTCGTTGGGCGATGCGGCGGATCTGGTTCGGCGCGATGGCGCACGTATTTTCAGCTTGAAGACGGGAAAATGTGGTGGGCTATTTCGCACACGACAAATCGCAACCGTCGCTGAGGCAGCGGGTCGTCGTTGCTTCGTCAACTCAATGATTGAAATGGGAGTCAGCGTTGCCACCAGTTTGCACCTCGCGGCTACATTGCCAAACCTGGTCGACCATGGGCACGCGCTGATGTCTAACCTTCGAATTAAACAGGACATTCTCCTGGACGGCAGCTTTGATTATGATGGCCGCGATATCCTGGTGCCAACAGAGTGTGCCGGATTGGGAATTCAAATTGACGAGGATGAACTCGAGCGTCGAACCGTAGACCGTTTCGTTGTTAGTTTGTGAGATTTTGGAGTATGGATTCATGACAACTTTTGCAATTATTGGGGCTGGCAACGCTGGTTGCGCCTTTGCCGTTCATCTCAAGCTGTTGGGGCACGAGACTCGACTGTTTGACATTGACGAGAACCAACTCAAAGCGCTGCGGGAAGCTGACAATGTGATTGGCTTCAACGGCGACGTTGGTCTGCCGGGTACCTCGGGTGAAGTGAGTACTTCAGCACGCGTGGACTACGTGGGCGAAGATCTGGCGACGGCCATTAATGGGGCTCAGCTAATTATGTGCACTGCACCGGCACACGCGCATCGCAATTTCGCTCGCGATTTGGCCAAGCATATTCAGCCCGGTCAAGTCGTTGTGCTGAATCCAGGCAGAACCTGCGGTGCGTTCGAGGTATCACGAGTTCTGCAGCAGTCCGGCGCACCTGACGATATTACAGTCATCGAAGCTCAAACACTGCTGTACGCTGTTCGGAGACAAGGCACCGAGGT
>CAMYNE010000751.1 GCA_947259675.1 uncultured Pirellulaceae bacterium | reverse complement strand
TAACCTGAAACCAATGAACAAGTTGGACAGTTCGATGTTCTCGTTTAACCGCGTGCCCTTCGGGCCGCGCGCGGGGCGATGCCCACACGGTTAAACGATGTTCCTGTATGAGTTTATGGCAGACAATCTGCCACAAGTGCCAATGTCCAACCAGGCGCGCGAGTCTATTTGCCAGCACGCGATTCATGCGAGTCAAAATACTGAATGATTCGGCTGGAAAGTTCATCTCGAAGCAGAAAAATAATAACGACTTGGAAGAAACAGACTTGAATGCAAAAGAAACTAGGCAGGCACACGGTTGTCCTATTAGGAATCGGTCATACCAACGCCCACATCCTGCGAATGTGGAAAATGAAACCGATTCCCAACGCCCAACTTGTTTGCGTTTCGGACTTTCCGATCGCCACCTATTCTGGCATGTTGCCGGGCGTTCTGGCAGGACAGTACCCGGTTGATGCGATGGAAATTGACCTGGTTCGCCTGAGCAATTCTGCCGGGGCCAGACTTGTGATTGGAAAGGTCAGCGGTCTGGAACTGGAAAAACGTCAATTGTTGTTTGCGGACCGTCCACCACTCAAATTCGATCTGTTATCCATCGGAATCGGTTCGCGACCATCGTTCAAAAATGTTGAAGTTGCCAGCGAAAGCGGTTTGATCGCGGTGAAACCAATGCAAACGTTTTTGCGGCGGCTCCGCGAGAAGTTTGCGTCGCTCAAAGGATCGGAAGTGCGAAATAGAATCGCAATTGTCGGTGGCGGTCTTGGAAGCATTGAAATCGCGTTTTGTCTGCACAACCGAATGCAAACTGATCCGTCCTGGTTAGAAATGGACAAAAACAAGTTTCCTGAAATAACTCTCGTTACCGGTAGTCAACGACTGGGTTCGGGATTGCTGGAATCAACCGCCGCCAAAGTCACACACCAACTCGACTCATGTGGAATCAAATACCGTCGGGGTTTACGCGTTGCCAAAATCGGCATCGATACGATCGAGTTTTCGGACGGGACGAGTATGCCAGCCGATATCGTGGTTTGGGCGACCAGCGCCGTTGCGCCCCCGATGCTCAAAACATTGAATCTGGAAACGGACGAAGCAGGTTTTTTGTCGACTCGACCGACGCTACAGACAAAAACTGACGATCGCGTATTTGCCGTAGGCGACACAGGTACGATTATTGGCGGTGAAACGGAAAAGGCGGGCGTGTTTGCCGTTCGACAAGGGCCGATTCTGTGGCGGAACATCAAAAAGTCGCTGCGCAAACAAGCGCTGGAATCTTACGAACCGCAGCGCGGATTCCTGAAGCTGATCAACACCGGCAATGATCGTGCCATCGCGGAATACCGGGGACGATCGTATTACGGCAGGTGGTGTTGGAAGCTGAAGGACTACATCGATTTGAAATTCATGAAAATGTATCAGGATTACAGTTTGATGGAGATGAAACCCGAGCCGATCGATGACGAGTCCGCGATGCGTTGTCTTGGCTGCGGCGGTAAAATTGGCAGCCAGATACTCTCGCAAGTTCTCAGCGAACTGGAAATCCCTCCTCACGATGACGTGATCATTGGCCTCGAACAGCCTGATGACGCCGCCGTCATCAAAACGGCGGATAACCAGGTCACAGTGACCACTGACTTTTTCGCAGCTCCCTTTGATGATCCGTACCTGGTTGGGAGGATTGCGACCTTAAACTCCGCAAGTGATTGTTTTGTCATGGGTGCTCAACCGACCGCAGCACTTGCGATTGTCCAATTGCCTTTGGGCCATCCACGTGCCCAGATGCAGGTGATGCACGAATTGATGGCCGGGAGCGTTTGCGAACTGAAGAAAATGGGGGCGACGATTGTCGGAGGTCATTCAATTGAAGGCCCCCGAACGATGATGGGCTATACGATTCTTGGCAAGCAGATCGGTCAACCGATGACAAAGGGAGGACTCTCCGCGGGTGACCAGCTGATTTTGACTAAACCGCTGGGCACCGGAGTGTTACTGGCAGCATTGATGCAATCCAAATTGCACGGTTGGGACTATCCTCAACTGATGTCTTCAATGCTTCAAAGCAACCAGATTG
>CAMYNE010000750.1 GCA_947259675.1 uncultured Pirellulaceae bacterium | reverse complement strand
CAAAAACGAGAGCTGCTATCGTCACGAAATGTCGAATTGAAAATGAGTTCGTACGTTGGGCATTTGTGTAAGCTTCCTTTTTGCGTGCATAGTAAGTCATGTGTCGTTCGCCCACCTCAGCTCCTAGATCAAGAGCACGCACATGATTGATCATTTCGACACCATCGGCTGATCCGTCTTCAACCCAAATCATCTCAAGATGGGGCAATTGTCTAATCTGATTTAACAGTCGAGGCGACAATTCTGTTGAAAATGCTGGTACCAGGGCAAAAGAATCAGAATTATCACCACTGTAAAAAAATTGCATATGAACTTCTGAAACAGTGGTCACGAGATGGAATCCTAGAACTTCACGAAATGCCGGGGGCATCAAATATTTGTACGTTAGACGGCAGTTTCGTCTTTCAAATTCCAAATGTCTCGATCTCGCGTTGTCCCCCGCGGCCCAAACGCCGCCGGCTACACCAACTGCCATAAACAAGAAAAGCAGTGTTCGAATACTGAAGCGGATTTTGATATGCCTTCGTCGTTTGATCAATGCCACGCCGGCAACCCTTGACGCATCTGCTGCGACGCTTGTTCGGCGTCGAAAGCGTCTGGATCAAATGGTCCGCTCCAATCGAGCATCTCGTCGTGCTGCTCGTGATCGGGATCGGCCAAGGCTTCCAGAAACTCCGCATAACCCCACACGCCACCCACATCCTCTGGTGGACACGCGCGTTGGCCTTCGACGCAAGTCGGGTACTTCAGGCCAGGTTCAACCGGTGGACAACCTTCGAATAACACCTCATGTTCCCAACCGTCTCCAAAATCGTACTCATAAAGAAAACGCATCGGCGTGCCATCGTGGGGCAATATTTCACTGATATTCGTAATGTTTGAATCAACGCACTCGCAATCCATGAAATCGTCGTCCAACAATTCTGGATCACCGTAACGAACACCGCCGATTTCGAATTGGTGCAAGTGCGAGTTTGTCCAGCCCATGGCTGTTTGAATATCTTCATGCAGTTTGTCGAGAGTGCAATCCTGTACCTGAATTCGCCGCCAGATCGCGGGAACGGTCCCGTTCAAATTTATCTTGAACTGGAATATCCGGTTGGGCGGTGCCACCTCCGCGTTCACGACATTAACCGCCGTGTTGATTTCAGCAACAGCCGGAATGTACGGAATCAAGCCTTTTTGGAAAGCAATCTCTTGAATTTCTTTCGGTAAGTGACGTACGTCGAGAACAAAACCGTCGACTTCCAACAGCCAAGCCAGCGGATTGTCGTCCATTCGACTGGGCAGCGTCCAATCCGTGTCGCAGGGTGAAATCTTCAGCAGTCTGCGGATTTCGCGTGATTTTCCCTGTCCGGTGCTTTGACCCACGCCCAGCACCTGGTCAATAAAAGTGAAAGGCAAATGCGGCTGCGTCGCCGGATCATCGAGAAAGTTTACCCAGCCGATGGTACGAATGACGCCGCTCGCCCATGACTTTGGCTTTCCACGCAAAAGTGGTGATGGACGTTTGCGGGAGAGCTTGTCAACAAGTTTGCGACAGAGTTCTGCATACTCATCATTCAAATGATCGTGACAAAATTCATCGGTGAGTTGGACAATGATTTGAACAACATCCTTGACGTCCGGCGACTTTTTACTGGCTCGTTTTTTGCTCTTCCGCGGTGTCGTCGATTTTGCTGTTGGCGTCGGGCTAGATCCGATCGGTAATGACGCGACGATCCCCAGTCGCACTTTCGCCTCCCGATAACTGTTGTTAAGTGTCTGTTTGATGCCGCCACCAAAGTGGATGTTGTAACCACTGAGCAATCCGTCGTAGACAATCTTGTCTTGAAAGGGCAACAGCACGGTTTCAAACAATTGTGGAACTCGCGAGCCAATGACGGATTCAAACGGCTCCGAAAGCGCGACCACGCCATAAGCGACCGATGGTTCTCCCGATGAAAGGAAGACCATGTAGTTTTTCAATTGCCGAAATGCGTAAAACTGGCCCGACACCATGTGACGCCACGAAAAAACGATGTCGAGTTCTTTCTTGCTGAGGCGCGCCGGGTTCTCATCGACAAACGTCTG
>CAMYNE010000749.1 GCA_947259675.1 uncultured Pirellulaceae bacterium | reverse complement strand
ACCAGTTCCCGATGGAGTGATCGGGGCGAGCTTCATTGGATTTTCGATCGAGGACGCCGTCTCGGTCCGTTTCAAGCACTTCAGCCGAGATGACTTCGTGTGCATCAAACCGAATGCCGCCACTGATGCCGACAACGGTGTGCTTTACCGTTGAAGACCTGTTGCGTTGGCTGATCACACGATGATTCATCACCGAGTCGACTTCGGTCGCCGTGTGCTCAAGTCGCGGTTGATAACTTAACCGGTCATTCTTCGCTTCGCCAAAATACGTCAAGTTCCAATCGACTCGATCGGCCAAACCCTGATGGCGGACAATCGACGAAACCAAAGCCAGATCAAAAACGTTCTTCAATTGATTGTAGACCGGATAGGCGTCGGCGATTTTTTCGAAATGCTTCGTAAAGTCTCGCGCGAACTCGCGGGTCGGACCGTCCGATTGACCCGTGTGAATTCGCCGGCCAACGTCGTCAATCATCTCGTTTTCACTAAGAACTTTGACGCCAGTTCCGGTAAATGTAAACGTTTCGCGATCTTTGTCGGTAACGACATCATCATAATTCAACGTAAACCACCAGCGAACGACATCCAAGGGAGGCAAAGTCCCATTTGCTTGAAGCTGGATCCGGGCCAAATAGCTGGGAACCTCGGGAACGGACTTTTCAAGCCCCATTCCAACCAGCTTCATTCGATAATCGGCTTCGACCAGAACGCGTCCAGCGTGTGTTTGCGGATCAATTCCGAACACTTCGACGTCTTGACGACCGAGTGTGGTCCGCAATTGATTTCGCCATGCCTTGCCTTTCAGTTTGGAAGTCGACAAGACTTTTTTGGTTTCGGCAAGGTTGCTTTCGCGCGGAGTAATTGCACAACCAAATTTCCCATTGTTGCCCCAGGCGTTGCGAAGACAGACAACCAGGTCATCAAGTTTCAAAACCGGCTTGCCCGTATCCTCGTTGACCAAACGGCCTTCATTGTCTTCGATCCATGGACCGGCGGGACCAGCCACAACGATGTCTCCCGTTTCAGGAAACACCATCAAGTATTCGATTTCATAGATGCCAGCCAGGTTTTGCATATCTTCATCAGCAGCAAGTCCCTGGGCGGCACGTAGTTGAGCCTCGCGTTCCAAACGCGTGATCGAGACTTTGCGAAGCTTGCTGGGGAAATTCGATTTCCGGTTTCCGGAATCGATGCGAGCGTTATCGCGAAGTTTTTTTAACGCCAGCGGCGAGTCAACTCGCAGCTTTTTTAACAACCCGGTACTGTCGACGTAGACGCCGGATGGATAAGCCTGAATCGTTCCGTCGCCGTTGGTGTCGTCCCAACTGTCCGGACTAATCACAGATCGGATCAGTTCGATTAACGGTTCAAAGTCGGCTTCCGTAATACCGCCACGATTTCCTCGCGGCGAATTCGTGGGACTACCGAAACCTCCTCCGCCCAACAATGAGTCTCCCGACTCTGGCGATCCGTAGTTGGAAAACGCATACAGCACTTGCGACCGGTCGACATCGTTGTTGATTTGCCCAGCTGACCGAAACGCTGGCCCTCGAGCTCCCGACGCGAATTGAGCTTGGGCGATTCTTTTCATGGCCGCATCGGATTCACCTGGTCCAAGCTTCTGAGCCAACTCTAACGCAAGCGGAAACTCGCCGGATTCAATGTGCGCGTTGATTTGCTGTTCGAAAGTCGAACTGGGTGACTGGGCGTCCAGTCTTGATGCAGGAATTGCGAGGAGCGCAAAACCCATCAGCGATAACAAGATGAGCTTGCGCCAACGCGAAAGCCCGGAAGAGCAGATCTTGTTACTGCGATGCCCCCTCGGCGACGAAAAGTACCTCTGCATTTGATGTTCCCTTGTGCTGGCCCCTGTACTAAACATCGCCAAATCAGGCGCTTCCGTCAAGCTAATTACGAAATATGTGGCCCTACCTACAAAAAAATCCCCCTTTAGCCATCGGCCAAAGGGGGACACTATGAAATGGTTCTTCAAAATCCGGTCTAGTTTTTGTCAGCGCCAAAAAAGCTTGCGGACCCTGGTAATGGAATTGGCTGGTCGATGCCTGTGGGATTA
>CAMYNE010000748.1 GCA_947259675.1 uncultured Pirellulaceae bacterium | reverse complement strand
GCGCGCGTGTTCAAGCAACCAGTTCGCCAGCGCTTCAGCATCCGGTAAACCGTGGCGTTCGGCGAACAAGAAGTTGTAGTACTTGTAATCCAAATATAGAGGAGAGGTCGTGTTCCCAAGTTGATTGGCAAACCGAGTCGCCACTTCGAGTAATTCCTTTACGGCCAGTGACTCATCCGCATTGTTGCGCCGGAGTTGGGCGTCAATGACCAACAACATCGCCCGCAAGCGGCGATCAGCGGTCGAGTCGGGATGAAGACGGTATTCGCGTTCCCATTGAGATAGTTTGTCAAAGGCGGCCGGTCGGCCCCGCTGTGTTGCACTCAACCAGACTCGATATTGTCGCTTCACCAGATCGTACAACACGTCCACATAACTGATGTGGTCGCGTGAAATCGTTTGTAGTCTCGAAACGGCTTCGCCATCCGGCAACGACCGCAGATTAAGCTTCATCTTTTCAAACTCAATTCGTTCCGTCATTGGCGAATCGGGAAACCAGCGGAGCATTTGATCCATCGCCGTAAATGCCGCATTCGTCTTTCGTGGCGATTTTCGACTAATCTCGATTAGTGACTGAATCCGATACCAGTGCGCTTGAGCTGCGATTGTCCGGTCTTCGCTGCGCAGCAGGTTGACAACCTGTTGAAATTCCTGCTCCGCTTTTTCAAATTGACGA
Organism: uncultured Pirellulaceae bacterium; assembly: GCA_947259675.1. Classification (GTDB taxonomy): domain Bacteria; phylum Planctomycetota; class Planctomycetia; order Pirellulales; family Pirellulaceae; genus Mariniblastus. The sequence goes on along the minus strand of CAMYNE010000748.1, from coordinate 3,377 downwards.
TTGCGAAAATGGACCCAGCCGAGATAAAAGCGGCATCTAGCCTTATCCGACTCGTTTGTTTCATCGGGCGCGACGCTTAATGCCTTTTCGAGCCTTTCCCGCGCCAGCCGAAACTTGTCGTTGTCATGGGTGAGTTCGGCGTCGACGAACAGCAAATATCCGGCTATCCAGTTGCCGAGAAAATTGTCATCCGGAAGTCCAACATTGTATTCTTCAATTAGTCGCCGAATCGTATCAGCCTGTTTGTCTCTCATCAGTCCGATAAAAGCCAGCTGAATCAAGCGACTTGCATCGTGGGATTCTGAAGAGCTGAGCGACAATCCGCCTCGCGCCGCGGTTTCCCAGAACCTGACCCTTGATTCGAGTCTTGTAGAAGCAGACTTTTCCAACGATCTGGCAAGGCTCAAGGCTTGTTGAATTTGTTGATCAAATAAAAGACCCTTCAACTTCCAGATTGGAATTACTTGATCCAGTTTTTCCTGATTCGCCTGAGATAGCAGGTCGAAACATTTTTGACTTGCATCCGGTTGGCCTTGAGCCTGTTTGCACAACGCCAGTCCGATCAGCCCGCGCGCCGTCCATCCGGAATCAAAATCAAACCAGGAAACCGTGAGTTCCATCAAAACCTTTTCCGGTTCAATTTGCAAAAATTCTCGAAAATGATGTTCCGATGTTTCCAGCCGTTTTCGTCTGTCTTTTCGTTCAATGATCGAACGAAAATAGGAGGTCCACCCGATCAGGTACTGAGTGTGCATCAATACGTTTTCCAGGTTTTCCATTCCCGGAAGATCTGTCCTGTTTCCGAACTGCGCGTTGAGGGTCAATTCCTTCCGACGAGTTTCCACTCTTCTCTTCAGCTGCAGCAAGTCCCCAACCAGTTCACGAAGTTCTTCGGTAACTTTTTGCTTGAGATCGGGTGCTCCGCCAGAATACCACCATTCGTAAAAGTCCAGGTTTACCTGCTGGTAAGTTGCGTGATGAATGGCCACTCGCAGCAACGGGTTTTCAAGTTCAGGATAAATCTCGATCAGCCGTTTCGCGCTTTTCTGAATGTCTTTTTCTGTTTCTGGTGTTGATTGCGGGTTCAGCAGTTGAGCCGCGTAAGCTCGGGCCAACCTGTCAGCCAACCGCGCTCGTTCGCCCGCATCCAGGGTTCTCGCAAATTTCTGTTCGAGTTGTTTCACGATGATCAGTTCGAGATCCAGTCGTCTGAGATAATCCTCCAACGCCCGACTCTCATCAGCGGTCGGAGTCTGAGCCACGGCGGACTGGATACTAATCGCCACGCACAACAACACGGACAAGATTGTTGCCAGACTGTGTCGTAGGCGTTTGCGGAGCGCATCATCAATAACACCTCCGACTATCTGGGTTTCAATGGCAAATAAGAAACTGTCTTGAATCCGCTGGACCGGCAAGCGCCGATCACCTGGGCAGCTTTCTCGAAAGGTACGTTGTCAGCGACGCGAACAAAAGCGCCTTCTTCTTTGATTTCGAAAGTGGACAAAGTCGTTTTGATCTGTTCGAGATCGTTGGTCGTGATCGCTCCAATCCGATAGAGGGTTGCGTTGCCTTGAAGAATAATGTCTACGATTGCTGGTTCCAGATCCGTTTTCGTTTGATCCGCGTTCTGTTCATTGACGTTTATCACCGCAGCAAGCTGTTGCGTGGGACGCATGAAGGTGGTTGCCACTAAAAAGAAAATCAACAGGAGAAAGACCACGTCGATCATGCTCGTCATCGACAATTCGATACGGGTTTTTGTTCGTAGTCGATTTGAAAGCTTCATTTCGGATCCAACGCCCCTAATGATCGGAAACAGCTGTTTGAATCTGTGTAAATCCGAGCGCCGACAATTTCTCAACCAGGCGATTCACGAAACGACTCTCGCATTTCCGATCGCACCTCAACTGGATTTTGATCAGATTCGGGTCGTTGTTTTTTTGTTCAAGCTTTTTCCTGATCGCGGCAACTACATTTTGAACCGACATTTTCTTGCTGGCTACGATGATTTCGCCTTTCGCGTTCAAGTTAATCGTAAGCGAAGACGGCCGAGACTTTTCACTGCCTTGAAGGACCCGCGGTAATTCCAAGGGAATATCAACCGTTCTGGTAATCTGTGATACCGTCATGAAGAAAATGATCAGCAAAAAGACAATGTCAATCATGGGCGTCATATTAAACCCGATCGAGCCGCCGTGCCTTGATTTTGTAAGTCTCATTAGTGGCCTACTTTTTCTTACGACCCAGCGGCATCATGACACGCTCGATTCGTTTCCCAGCCTCGGCAACCAACGAATCAATTTTGTTCCTGAAAAAGCTGAACGCCACCATTGTCGGAATCGCCACCACCAGCCCTAACAACGTCGTAATCAACGCTTGCCCTATCCCGCCGGCCAGTTCCTGAGGCCGCGCCATTCCCTCCAGCGATGCGATCGTCGTGAAGGCTTCGATCATACCCAAAACCGTGCCCGTCAACCCAAGCATGGGTGCGATCGCACCGATCACGTTCAAAACTTCCGTACGGCGATAAAGTTGTCCAGTTTGATCTTCGCCAGCTTCTTCCACAGCCGACCGATACTCGGCGAACCCGAACTCGCTACTCTTGTATCGTTGCAGCCCGGCCAGAATGACTTCCGTGGCCAAGGAATAGTTTTTGCTTTGTCGGCAAAATTCAATTGCTTTGTTGATCTCGCCCTGAACAATCAATTGTTCGAGTTCGTCAAGCACCGCCTGATCGCACTCGACATTCATCAACACGTAATGGGCTTTGTGAACCTTCTGAATGGGATAGGCCAGCTGTCTGCGGCCCCAGTCCTCGACGCGATGGACATTTCCGTTACCAGCGGTAACCAGCGTCCGATAGCGCTCGATCATTGCCGAGACCTGCTCGCTCTGATCGGGATGAACAATGAAAACGATTTCGTATTGCCGCATTCGCCAAACTCCTTATGGATTAACCGCTCGATAGCGAGCGAAAAGCCTCCGGAAGTGCGGGCTCCGATGAGGCAAGGGAGCGGCGGATTATACCGAGATTACGTTTGATATCAAGGCAGTTAGATCGGCGGTTACGCCGCTGCCACGGCCCTGCCGCGTATTGCGGGCAGCGCGCCAGTGGCAATCGCCCTGCTGCGCCTCAGCCGAGGCAAAGCAGGCCGGAGCGGATTTACTCGCCCAGGTCAAATGCGTGAGCCAGTCCCGACACGCCGAAGCCGAATACCAGGGCGCCACATACGGTGCGGAAAGTCCGCCCCTGGAATACCCGGGCCGCTCCCCTCGCCACCAGCCCGGCCAGCAGCAGATTAGGCAAGGTGCCCAGGCCATATGCCAGCATCATCAACGCACCGCGTTCAGCAGTGCCCGACAGCAGTGCGGTC
>CAMYNE010000747.1 GCA_947259675.1 uncultured Pirellulaceae bacterium | reverse complement strand
GCAATTGCCGTGCCGACGATATCCGCAATCGAGTCCACGGCACCGACTTCATGAAAATGAACTTGATCAGTCGTGCTGCCATGAACCTTGGCTTCAGCCTTCGCCAACGATTTGAAAATATCACGTGCCAAACTGGCTTCCGCTTCCTGCAAATCGCCTTGCGCAATCAGCTTCAGGATGTCGCCCAAATGCCGATGCGACGTTTGTTCCTCGTGAATGAAATCAACCTTGGTCGCACGAAAACCATTTTTTTTTACTTCGGATAGGGTCAATTCAAAATCCGGCAAGCCCAGCGATTTTATTTTTTCCTGCAAAAGATCGGCAGGCGTTCCCGCATCGATCAATGCGCCCAACATCATGTCGCCGCTGAGTCCGCTCAGGCAATCGAGATAAGCAATTTTCATAATCGCGCAATTAGGACAGTCCGAATTCAAAGTCACGATCGACTTCTGCAGCCGACAACAGACAGATACGATACTGAAAAATGGCCAGGCTGGCAGCCAGTGCAAGAATCTAAAGCAATGTCGACCATTGACTTTGGTCGGTTGAACGACGTCATCATCAATCGCGGGTGCGAAAAACACGTTCGCGATCAGATTTCCAGAGATATTGACAACGATCGTTCGCTTGAATCAACTGCCGGCCGGAAGCGAATCGATGCGTTTGCAATCGAAGCTCGGGTGGGGAATCGAAAGCGCGCCCGCAGCGCTTGTTGTGCATCCTAAAATACTTCGCGAGACATTTCGCATTGACCCTCAAACACCGCTCGATCGGTGAAAAACGGTAAAATGGCCGTGTTTGTGTTCATCGGGATTCGAACCGTTACTTTGATCGTCGCCGTGTCATTCTTGATCTTTGATGGTGAAACAATGATTTCCGCGTCTCGAGCGCCAATTGAATTCAAAACGAATTGGGCCGCGGCTTCGACTTTATCCTTGTTCGCTCCCGGTACAATTCCCACGCGAGCACCTTCATAAGCTGCCGATTCCGATGCGTGATGTAACATATTTGCCCGGCCAAACTCGTATCCGGCAAACAACACCAAAAACAGGATCGGCAGACAGGAAGCCACTTCAACGGCTACGGCACCTCGACGCCTTCGCGCTTTCCGGGATTTTGAAAAATTTCGCATGTCGTGGGTCTTTGCTTATTCGGTTAACAATATTGGCAGTTGCAAAGCAATTTCGCGGAAAGCTTCGATGAGTTGATTGTCGGTGTCAGCATGCAAATGAATGCCGCCGGTTTTTTCAGCAACCTGCCTCATTAACGATTGATTTGCGCCTTGACTAAATGTTACGGTGTGGACCCTGATATTGTCTTTGACGGCGTCGTCGGCAACCACCAATGGATTGACGCCCGTATTATGATTTCCATCGGTCATCAGGATCACGGTCTTTTCGGCAAATTCACGAGCCAACGGATCTTTCTTGACAGATTTCAATCCCTTCTCCAGACCACGCCCGATCGCGGTGAAACCGCCGGGACTTTGTCGGCGAAACTCATCGTCGATTAATTGCATATCTTGCGTGATCTTGACCAGATTCTTCGCGTCCTGGTTGTAGATCGATAACGAAACGAATTCGTCATCGGGACTGGATTGGATTTCCGCCAGGAACACCGTGACCGCGTTTTGCAATGCTTCAAATCGGCCAAACGATCCCATCGATCCGGATACATCCAGAACCAAAGCAATGTCGCGGTCCAATCGCGTCGCCGTACTGGTTTGCACAGGCTCAAATTTTGTCACGCCAAACAAGGGACCAAACATCAAGCCCACCGGACCCGACGGCGAACCCGTTACGCGTTCCCCGGTGACACGTGCCGAATTAAATGGTTGCAAACCCGGTACAAAATCGAACGTGCCATCCGAAGTTGGTTGGCTGCGACCAAAAACAATATTACTGTCATCTAGTAACAAAGGATCGCCAGCCACCAGATTGGATGCGGCCAGATCTTTTGCCGAGGCAATCGCCTGATTCGTGCTTTGTGTACGGCTGAGCGTTTCCACCGCTGCCCGCGCTGCGGCGTCGGTAGCGGTGCGCAACTCGGCCCGCGTCACGTGGATTCGGGCAATGTCCACC
>CAMYNE010000746.1 GCA_947259675.1 uncultured Pirellulaceae bacterium | reverse complement strand
AAAGTCCTGCAAAAGGAAGGTTTGTCTCCGGATGGAATCGACCTGGGAAGTAACAACTTTCCAGTCGTCAAAAAACCTCGACTTGCAATGCTGACTGGCAGGCCTGTATCGGCTTACGGGGCAGGAGAAATCTGGCATAACCTCGACACACAGATCGGTTTGCCGGTCACCATGATCAAGAATACGTCTTTGGCGCGCGCCGAGCTGGTCGATTACACCACCTTGATTATTCCCGACGGTCGTTACACGGGCTTAACTGAAAATGAATGGGAAAAACTGCAAGAATTCGCGCAAAACGGCGGGACGATTGTCGCTGTTGGCGGCTCGGCAGGTTTCGTCGGAGCCAAGCTAACGGGCAACGAAGAACTTGAGCGACTCCCCGAAGCAGAACTTGCCGATGAACCGGAAACGATTCAAAAGCTGTTTGACACCGCACCTGCCGAGCGCGCCCTCGCGCGAATCAGTGGAGCCATATTTAGGGCCGATGTCGATTTGACTCACCCGTTGGCTTACGGGTTGACCAAGAACCATTTACCCGTGTTCCGCAATCATGCGCAGTTTTTGAAGCCCTCATCTAATGCGTTTGCGAATCCTTTTGTTTATAACTCAGAGAATCCGTTGTTAGCTGGGTATTGCTCCGCCGAAAACGTCGAACGATTCAAGGGCGCGGCAAGCGTTGTCGTTTATCCGCTCGGTCGGGGTCGGGTCATTTTGATGTCCGACAATCCAAACTTTCGTGGATTCTGGCGCGGAAGTAGCCGAGTTGGTATTCGCAAGCGTGGCTGTGGCTTCCAGCCGCAGTACTGGGGCAGGATGCGCAGGATGCCCCAGCCACTGAACAATAGCTTTGAAAATGCTCTAGAATTGGATTGTAATGTTGCGTTGAACAGGCTAATCGCGCGCCACGATGGTCTGGTGATGTAAAAGCCGAAACGATAGGTTTGTAAGTCCTGCCTTCAGGCGAATTTTCCGGCTAAAGCCGGTACTACGAACTAATCAATCCAGGTTTGAAGCTCCCCTACCCTTCGTCGTTCGATTTTTATTTAATTCGAACATCGATGAATGTGTCGTCCGTCTTTCGGTAAAACTCAGGTTCGTTCTCGTCCCACTCAACCAACTTGTCATCCGAATCAAGTTGTTCACTTATTCGATTGCCACCCACGTTCCAAATACGGTACCCGTCGCTCTCGCTACGGTAGTTGACAGGATCGCCAAGGAATCGGTCCACGGGAATTGACTTTAGACAACTGGGCTTCAAGTCATCCAGATTCTTTGGGAATTGGCCATGTTCTTGTCGATAAAGCTCCAATGCGAATCCCAAATCGGAGATTTCGTATGAGACCGTTCTTAGTCTGGCATTGTCGACCTGCATAACGGCGGGAGACAACATACACAGCAGGACGTCAGCAGTGAATTCGCCCCTGCTGCGGGCGCCGGCTACCAATTTGAATGCGATTGTAGTGGCTTTGTTCGCTTGTAGTTCTTTGCTCTCAAGTTCTTGTTCAACCAATTGAAGCGCGACGCGCCGTTGTTGATCGTCCTCGATTTCCAGCGCCTCCGAAATCTGCGCTGAGAATTCTTGACACCGTTGGGCCACGATCTCCCAGTCGGTAAAAGGCGAAAGCACCGAAGATGTTTTCGACAGCCAGTTATTGTCTGAGCCCGACATTCCGATCGCGGAGATATGCTCAGAACTATTTCCGCGTTCCAACCGCTGAATACAATCCAGCATAAATGTACTTTCACAGCCACGCATCGTGTTCGCGAGAGTACTCAATTCTGATGTTTCACGAATGACTTTGCGGTAAGCCTCAATTTCTTGGGCAGATAGTTCTGCGCCGTTTGCGAGCTGGTCCAAAACGCTCCGTTCAGCTTGAAATGCAATTCCGATCATTGCGTAGCCCACCAGGTTTTCGACGAGCGTACCTCCCTGGTCCATCGATTTTCCCAAACGCCGAATAGCGCCAAGATCTCGAAGACATTCCTTGACGTTACCTTTTTCAAGTTCATTCATTGCCCGCAGGCTCAGTCCCCGGGCCATTTCACGCATCATTTGGGCATAAGGCAGCAATGCTCCGACGACGACTCCGTCTTTCTCACAAAGAGGGTGATAATAGTAGGGCTTGCTTGAAGCGTTGACGAAACCGTCAAGTTGCGAATCTTGCGATTTCAGCCAATCGGCAATCACCGGGTGCTCGTCATCCTTCCACGGAGTCCCGTAGCAAAAATTGGCTTCTTCCACTAAGGTTTCCATGTCGACTTCATAATCAGGATTCTCTCGTCCCCAAGTTTGGACGTCCTGATAGAGAGCCTCTTCAGGAATGTCAGGGTTTCCGAGCAAACTCAAAAAGGATTCTTTGATTTCGTCTGGCAGATGGCGTGCAATTCCAAAGGCTCGAACCGCATCAACGACGATGTTGTTGTCGACCGTAACATTTTGTCGGAGCTTTCGGTTGGTAATTTCCAGATAGTCGATGAAACCGTCCTCAGTTAAAGGGAGCTTTTCATCGTTGTCTTGCGCGAGTAGGCGATTTGCGGAGCCCTTATGGGGCATTTGAAACATATAAAACGCGACGGCCAGCAACACAAGCAAGAGCAGTCCTATTTTAAAACGTGTCTTCATGGTTTTCTCCGTTCCAGCTAACGTTTCGACAACAAAAAGCTTTGCATCTCGAAAAATCATCAGTGCCAATTTCTTCAAGAGATTATACACGATCCGTTGTTCAGGATGCGATTTAGTCGACAGAATATCGGCCGTTTACGGTTGCCGCAAACACCGTCAGTGCCACGATTGATAGAATGTCATTGCGATTTTAGAATTTACCGCTTCGAAAATTTGTCCCCATCGAGAATAGTATGA
>CAMYNE010000745.1 GCA_947259675.1 uncultured Pirellulaceae bacterium | reverse complement strand
TTTTTGGAACTGCTTTAGTTGGACAGCGCCAGAATCAACAACCCTCACCCGACGCTGAGACGTCGACCTCTCCCAAACTTGGGAGAGGTTGGCAGTTCGGACGGACTACCGATACGGATAAGCGGTGACCACGTAATTCTTGTCTTGCAGGATTAGTTTCAGCCGTTTGAGCGGCGGGAAATTGTTCCGTTTCCCTTTTTGCCCGCCTTCGTATCCGATCTCGCGCTGCATGTCGATCGTGTATTCCATCCGATCGCCTTCCCGTGAAGACTCGACACGTTTTGAGTTGCTTTTAATCAGCTCGTAACCGTCGTCGAGTATTTTCAAGATCGTATTCTTGTCACCGTCAAACACACCGTGCACCTGTCGGCTCGGTTCGTCCTTGGCGTGCCGCATAATGTGTTCGACCCGATGTTCACCGTTTGGTCCCATGGTGTAAATCAGGCCGGCTGGTGAAGTGTATTTGTTGCGCCCGGTTTCTGTTAGTAAGAACGATTCCGACTCAATTGTTTCGACAGCGGAGTTCGAACCTTTTTCTGGTTTCGCACGACGCGCTTCACCATCGCCGTTAAGTGAAGGCAAATCCAGCCCGGTCCATTTCTCAAGGGTTGGGTGACCGTAAGAATAGCCAGCGATCAACAAAATGAGCCCAACCCAAATGAACTTTCGCCAGCTGATCGGTTTTGGTTCTTCGGACTTGTTCATCACAACTGCCTGATTTTGGGCTTTCGACAAAGACGGGGCCGGAAGCGGCCATCTTACTTTCCTTGCCTAAGACGGGAAGCGATTTTCTACAAACGATTCTCGACGATTGGCCAGGCTGAAGCAACGCGGGGGCCAATATTCGCGCACAAAAACGGTCGAGTCATAGATTGGACTCGACCATTGAATTCAATTTCAGGGTGAATGCTATCTCTGACCTCGAAAGGGTAGTTGACCTGGGCGACTCTCCTGGGGCTGGGTTTGGCGAGATGATCGAACAGCGGCTGCGCCTGCCTGTGAAGTTCCGGCAAGGAAGTTATCAATTTGGGCATTTTCTCGAAGTTTTTCAAATTGTTCGGCCATGGCGATCCGCAACTTTTTTTCGTGGATGTCTTTGCGAAGTTCGTCTCTGACATCGTCAATATTGGTGATGCGTGGCGTGGTACGGCCTTGGCAATACATGATCACCCAGTGTTCACCGACTTGAACGACTTTCGAGATTTCGCCCGACTGAAGGCTGAAGGCTTCTTTTTCAAGTTCGGGGCGTCCGCCGTGTTTTTGAATCGGCGGAACCTGACCGAAATTTGCTTTGGACGCAGGGTCATTTGAGTATTGATTGGCCAACTTTCCAAAATATTCCTGGTCCGGATCATTGCTCATGTTCTTGAAAGGCACCACTACCAACGAGTTCGAACGCCTTTCAGGCTTCGCCACAAAAGGTAAAAGCTCATTTTCTACCAGAGCAGTACCACAACTGTGTGTGCCAACTTCGCCCACGATAGAAAAAACCGTTATTGGCTCTGCGATGTTTTTTAATTGGCGCTCTCCCATATTCTCGAACTTGAGCTGCGCTGTGCGCTTGACATGTTCGAACACAGTACTGCTAACCAAGACCGTGCCGGGAACCGCTTCCGCCTCTATGCGGCTTGCGACATTCACACCATCTCCAAGAAGGTCATCACCATCGACGACGACATCTGCAAGGTGGACTCCAATCCTGATGTCGAATCCGATCTGTTCCCGCATTGCAGGTCCCGCAAGCTGCATTTGCACTTCGTAGGCACAGCGCACTGCGGTGACGGGACTAGGGAATTCTAGTAGGAACCCATCCCCAGCTCGATTGAACAACCGGCCTTGATGCCTTGAAGCAGCTTGTTTTAGCAATTCTGCAAGTAAAGAAATTCGGTAGATTGTCCCAGTTTCGTCTTCGCGGATGCTTGAAGAGTAGCCTACGACATCAGCAGCCACGATTGTAGAAAGCTTTCTTTCCATTGTTTTCAATCTTTGCTGGCGAACCTATGCAACGAGCTTTTCGGCAGTTTCAAATGATAACGTAAACAACTGAGAAAGTCTGCAACCGACCCCTATTTTGGGCTCCATGCCGCTATCTGAACGACCGGGC
>CAMYNE010000744.1 GCA_947259675.1 uncultured Pirellulaceae bacterium | reverse complement strand
CGTCGATGTTGTAGGCAGCGTTCAGCGTGGCCCGCGCGATTCCCCGCTCGTCGGCCTCTTTGTAAATCGTTTCGGTTAGCTTATCACGATTTGCCCGATTTCGATTAGTGTTGGCAACTCGTTTTGATTTTCCGCCAGAATCGTTCCTCGCTGGACTTTTTGTGATTTGGCGAGACGCAGGAATCGGTCCAACACGAGGTTTTTTTGTTGGACGAGCCACCGCAAGTTGCTGCGGAGTTAAGTTCTCAATCCGGCGCAATAGATGTTTGTCCAATTTGGTCGCCAGATTGCCCGTGTTTTCCGGATCGTGACGCAACATATACCAGCCCTGGCCAGTCCCGCTGAATCCAGTCAGACAAATCGCAGTACCATGTCGCTGCGGACGGGTGCCACCGATAACAAAAAAGACATCCAATTTTCCATCGCCCGTTAGATCGGCGATCGTCACGCCGTGTGAACTTGAATGAACAGTCTCAGACGACAAAACACTGCTGTCGTAACTGTAAATTGGATTGCCGGAAATTCCGTCAAAGACTTTGAACAATCCTGTTCCTGCTAACGAAGCAACATCCAATTGACCGTCACCATTCAGATCCGCAACACTTGCACCACGAGTGGCACAATCGTACCCGCCAGCTGCACAACTCTGGCTCCATTGCTCTTTCCCGTTCGAATCCAATACGGTCATATACTGGCTGGCAATGATGATTTCAGAAGTGCCGTTTTGGTCCAGATCGGCGATGACCGTTGGCGACATGATGTAGCTGTCCTTGGTGTCTGTCTGCCACTTTTTTTTGCCATCGCTGGCACGCAAACAATAGACTTGGCCATCATATGCGCCGAACACCAATTCCAACTCGCCGTCCTGATCGATGTCTCCGATCGACGGTCCGTGGTACATGCCTATGTGTTCGCCTGAAACTTGGAATTTCCAAAGTGTTTGTTTTGTTTTTCCATTTACAGCATAAATCGAATTGTCACCCTTGAATGTTGTGCAAATCAAATCACGAACACCATCCCCATTTACGTCGCGTGCAATTGGGCCGCTTTGCACAAAATCCTTGGTGGGATGAAAGACGTTTTCACGTTTTCCGTCTTTGGAAATCGCATGTAGCTTGCCAGCGAATGTTCCGTAGATCACTTCCAAATCACCGTCATCGTCATAGTCAACAATCGCCGGCGGCGTATCAGTGCATTCGGTTGGGCTGGTTGAATAACGCCAATTCTCATTACCCGTCTTGGTGTCAAACGAGAGAACCCAGCCGAGGTTGGAAATCGGCACGACCAGTTCCAACGAATCGTCTCGATCGAGGTCTACAAATCGGAGCGAAGCATCGACGCATGCGTTGCCCGCATCAAAGCGCCAATATTCACTTCCGTCTTCGCCGTTGAGAACTCGCACCGAGTTGTCACCAAAATAAGTTCCAAATGCGATTTCCAGACGGCCGTCATCGTCAATATCTGCCACCGCCGCAGAACCAAACGACGGTGAATCGAGCTGCCTCGTCCACGCAACTTCAATTTTCGACGGTGCTTGGAGCTCTTCCGGCTGGTCTTTTGTCTGGCCTTGAGCTGCTGCGATCAACAAGAAGGAAAATGCAATTGCAGACGCCGTCTTGGCGACAAGAAAACCTGGGTGGAACTTCGACATTTTTGTACTCCACAAGTCAGTAGGCATTTTGCGGACATGCACGGACTGCTGAGGCTTATTGGACCTAGCAAGCTGTCTAACCATTGGAGCTGCCAAGAGTTTCGAAGGAAACTAGTTTTCCGATGAAGGAATCTAACTTGTTTGCAGATTCCTTGGCGGCTGAATTGGGTTCGGCCCGACAGGCCAATGTTAAAAGTCCCAAGTCGCCTTGAGACGACAACCGGGGAGAGACGACAACCGGGGATTGGCCGCCGACAACCGGGGACCGACAACCGGGGCAACCGGGGACGGCCGCCGTTTTTGAGACGACAACCGGGGACGTGTCAAAAAACGTTCGTTTTTCGTGCCCCACCGTCAATTCCCGTATTTCAGCGGGAATAACGCCTGTTTAGTCCCAAGAACTCATCTCGGTATTCAAAAAGCCGAAAAACGTTAAATCTCGAGGTTGTTGGAT
>CAMYNE010000743.1 GCA_947259675.1 uncultured Pirellulaceae bacterium | reverse complement strand
GGGTAACCGTGGCACCCAATTGATCTCCGCGTTTTCGAAACACTCGGATTGCAAGGTTGTTGCCGCTGCGGATTTGTACCAACCTTATCTGGATCGCTTCCAGAAAGCACATGGCAACGACCTGTTCGTAAGCGATGATTATCGAGCACTTCTTGATCGTCCCGATGTCGACGCCATCGTTATCGCCACGCCCGATCATTGGCATGCCTTGCAGACGATTCACGCGGTTTCAGCCGGTAAGGATGTGTATGTTGAAAAACCGCTTGCCGCGACGATTGTTGAAGGGCGACGAATGGTTCAGGCGGCCGAGAAGTTTGGACGGATTGTCCAAGTCGGTTTGCAGCGGCGATCGATGAGTGCTTATCAACAGCTGCGTGAATTTGTGCAGGATGAGCGCGTCGGCAAAATCACGGTTTCCCGCGCGTATCGTCTAAACAATATGTATCCCGATGGAATTGGAAAGCGCCAACCAACGCCGCCGCCTAAGGGACTGAATTGGGATCGATGGCTCGGCCCGCGTCAGGAGCAACCATTCCAGGATAACATCGCACCCTACAAGTTTCGCTGGTGGCAAAACTACTCCTCGCAAATGGGAAACTGGGGCGTTCATTACTTCGACGTGATCCGCTGGATTCTCGACGAAAGAGATCCCAAATCTGCGGTCTGCATTGGTGGCCGCTACGCAGTCCAAGATGATCGGACCATTCCGGATACGGCGGAAGCCATCTTTGAACTTGCCGGAGGTTCGCTGCTGGTTTTTGGTCAGTACGAAGCCAGCAGCAATCCAGCTTTGGCATGGGGCGAATTGGAATTGCGGGGAACCCAGGGAACGATTTACGGCGCATCATCCGGTTTTCGCGTTGTGACGGAAAATGCCGGACAGTTTCAGAAAAAAAACCAACGGGCCGAAGCCACCGAAGTCAAACCAAATGAGCCGAATACCGATGCAACGGTAGCACATGCGCGTGACTTTCTTGACTGTGTCAAAACTCGTAGACAGCCGCGCTGCGCGGTGAGCGAAGGCCATCAATCCACGATTTACGCGCACCTTGCCAACATTTCTTTGGCCATGGGTCAGCGGCTGAACTGGAACGCGGAAACCGAATCGTTCGTGGATAATGACGAAGCCAACAAATTACTGCATTACGAATATCGCAAGGGTTACGAGCTTCCAAATTTTGATTAACGAAAGTATCTGATGCCAATTAGAAAACAGCTTCTTTTGTTTGTATTCGGTATCGTGATCCCTGCCGATTGGATTTTTACACAGGAAACCACAACACCGGAAATCCGAATAGGAATTATCGGTCTCGACACGTCGCATGTCATTGCCTTTACCAAACTGCTCAACGATGCGAATGGAAAACCACCACTGAAAAACTGCCGCGTGGTTTGTGCCTATCCCAAAGGCAGTGCCGATATCGAATCGAGCGTTTCGCGTGTTCCGAAATATACCGAACAGATTCAAGGAATGGGCGTCGATATTGTTGATTCGATCGATGAACTGGTTGCCCGAGTCGACGCGGTCCTTCTCGAAACGAATGACGGTCGACCTCATCTTGCACAGGTTTTGCCAGTTCTAAGAGCCAACAAGCCTGTTTTCATCGATAAACCGATGGCGGGTTCATTGATTGACGCGATTGCCATTTTTGAAGCTGCGAAACAACTGGGTACGCCCGTGTTTTCATCTTCGAGCCTTCGATTTGCCAAACCCGCTCAATTGGCTCGACAAGGCAAGCTCGTCGGCGAAGTACTTGGTTGCGAAACGTTCAGTCCCGCCGCACTCGAACCGACGCATCCGGATCTTTACTGGTATGGGATTCACGGTGTCGAACAACTTTTTACAGTTATGGGAACCGGCTGCGAATCGGTTGCCCGGACCAGCACCGCTGGTACTGATGTTGTCGTCGGAACTTGGGCCGATGGGCGGATTGGAACGTTCCGAGGTACGCGGACTGGCCCTCACCACTACGGTGGAACTGTTTTCGGCACCGAAGGACAAAAATCCTCAGGCGGCAACGAAGGTTATAACGGGCTGGTAATCGAAATTGCCAAATTCTTTCAATCGGGTCAACCGCCCGTTGCTGCCGCGGAGACCATTGAGATTTATGCTTT
>CAMYNE010000742.1 GCA_947259675.1 uncultured Pirellulaceae bacterium | reverse complement strand
AATTGCATCAACACCAGGCTCGACAACCACTTGTCTTGTCTTGACTGTACGTACCCCGGTAGGGCCGTATCAATGGCTTTTGAGTCGACATCGAGTGCGTCTTGTCCAGGCAGGATGCCGGCAAACGGCGATATCAAGAATAACGACATCAATACGATATTTAGTTTCATTTTTCAATCTCCAAAAGGCTAAAACGTTTCTCGACCAACGTAACTGTAGTTCAACATTCCCACGGGCATTGTCTGCCTGATCCCATTTGGGAAGTCGAATGAAACAAACTGCTGATGAGTTCTTAAATTCCATCCAGACCTTTGCAACTCTTGGGTAATTTTATCCGGCAATTTCGGCTTCGGCATTTCATTCATTTTCTGAGAAAGTTCCGCGCTCCGGATAAGGGGATAAACTCGAGTCTGCGAGGCG
This sequence comes from uncultured Pirellulaceae bacterium, assembly GCA_947259675.1. Lineage (GTDB taxonomy): Bacteria > Planctomycetota > Planctomycetia > Pirellulales > Pirellulaceae > Mariniblastus. The sequence goes on along the minus strand of CAMYNE010000742.1, from coordinate 3,551 downwards.
TCACCGATCTTGACAAATGCGACAAGTTCAAATTCCACGACGCCAGTTGATTCCATAGCAAGGTTAGCTTGCCTGACCAATTCCGGATCGACTCGATCAGCGCCCGGTACGGTTTCGTGAGTACCAACATTGTCCTGATTCGCAATTATCTGTTTACTTGAGGATTGATTCAAAAACGATCCGAACAAAAAACCACAAAGAAGCAGGACGCTCGCAGCGGCGGCTGCTCCTGCAATTCTCTTTGCATGAAAACCCTTTGGGATTCCCTTTCGTAATTTGGTCTCAGGCCCGGCCAAACCATTTTTGTCGGGAACGGAATGCCCGAATGACAGACTATCGAAGGAAACCTTCAATGTTCTTTGTTCCAACAAGGCGACGGCACACCGTTTCCAACCCGTGGAATCACAATCAAGTCGCGCGAACAGCAACTCGCGCTCGTCGCGATTCAATTCGTTCTCCGCTAATAAGTCGATCTCATCCTGATGAACTTGAATCAATTTGTTCATGTCAGTTCCCAGTTCTCACTTAGATTGAGCAGCTCTCGCCGCAAATTGTTTCTCGCTCGTAATAACCTGGATTTAGTCGCCGACTCGCTCACACCCAATCGCTGCGCCATGTCCCGACAACTCCATCCATCTCGGTATTTCAGCATCAATACTTCGCAATCCCGATCGACAAGTTTTTCAAGTGCCGTTCTGACCAGGTCCTCGCGTTCGCTCGCTTCCAGAATCTTGTAGGGGTTGTTTTGATCATGTATCGCGACGACGCTTTCCTGGCCCGTAATTGACGAGTTGGTTTTTTTGCCATGCCGCACTTGCCGCCGACGATACAAAAGGGCCTGACGAATCGCAACGCGATACAACCACCTGCAGTTCCCTTCGTAGTCAGATGCAAGCTGTTGTTGCTTGCTCGCAGCCAAGGCGGTTTCCTGCAAAACTTCTTCAACCGCGTGCTGATCTCGGAGACGGGCATAGACAACCGACTCCAACCAGCCGCGATGAGCTTGCATGATCACGGTCCAATTTGGCGGCAGCGGCATTTGCAATGTATTGATCGCCATGGGCACGAAAGTTGAAATCGAAGACATCAAAGACATCATTGTCGTCGTTTACTAACTAAATTGCCGCAAAGAGAGTTTGGTTGCTTGATTTATTTGGAAAAAATCAATGTTTGTTGAATCGCTCACTGCTGGCAATCTATTTGCCGTGTTTTGCGACTTCGAATTGCAAACATCAATAATTGTCATTGTCCGCTGCCAGTCGCCTGTTGCGCGGTAGCGGTTTTCATCCAACACCGATCAGTTCATCTGGACGATCGCCAGTAAGTCTGTAAGTAAAACGGCGAACCAAAGTTTGAGGTGATTTCGCTTGAATGATGATTTCGTGGCAACATTCTAACCCCGATCAACCAGCTGCCAGTTGTTCGGGGTTTCTCAAGATGAGGATCTTTGGGCAAGTCTATTCGTTGGTTGATGAGTAAGTCATTTTTTGGCACTGACGTGGAATAATGAAAAACCCAAATTCAGCATCCAGACTCTTTTGATCGGATTGACGTTGATCGCTGTTGGTTTGGTGACGAGACAACTTTATCATTGCCCGTCAATGGATTTCCAGCGTACACTTCGCATCGGATGGTGAGTGTGTACGCCATCTGTTCTTTGAGCACTTTGCCAAACCGAGCGTGATGGATGTCGATGCCATCGAAGCCTGAAAGGATGCCGATCCATGCCACTTAGCGCCTCCACCGTCCACAGTCTTCGAAGGGTCTTTCACCAGGGATTCGTCGTCCACGACATTGCTGAGCCACTCGTGTCATTTGACGATTGGTCGCCGGCTGAAAAAGTCCGCGCGTTCATGGAATCCAAACGATTTGAGGTCGTGGGCATACGCAAAGACGGTCGTGTCGACGGCTACGTTGAGCTTGAAGGTATTGGAAATGGCTTGTGCGCTGAATATATGAAGTCCTTCGACGAGACGCAGGTAATCCTCGACTCAACATCGCTGGCCGACCTTGTGCTGCGTCTCAAAACACAGCGTCGTCTTTTTGTTTCAATTCTCGGACGCATCGGCGGTATCATCAGCCGCACCGACCTGGAAAAACCACCGGTGCGGATGTGGCTGTTTGGAATGGTCACACTGATCGAGATGCGTTTTTCCCGCATGATCGAACGTTTATGTCCTGACGGATCATGGAAACAATTTCTGTCCGATGGAAGAACGCAGAAAGCAGAAGAGCTTCTGGCCGAGCGTCGCCGACGTAATCAACAACTTGACCTTTTGGATTGTATCCAGTTTTCGGACAAAGGGCAGATCTTCGCTCGTAATGAGCATCTTCGAAGTTTGACGCAATTCGAGTCGAGGCGACAGATCGAGGATGTCTTCAAGCGGGTCGAGCGCCTGCGAAATAATCTTGCCCACGCACAGGACATCCATTCCGATTGGGACACCATTGTACAGTTGTCGGAGAATCTCGACCGGGTGGTGGAGGGACCACCGGGATTCAAAGACGCCGACAATGATTGAACGGGAGGGCGGATACTATCAATAGGTGGAATGGTGAATTTTCGATTCGCTTGCCGGATCGTGCAAGATACTTCGCGGTCTTCGGTGGCCTGCGCCTAGCGCTATGCTGTCTGTGACTTGCGCAGGGTCGATGTCGTTGTATGAAAAGTGGCGACGTCAGTTTCGATAGAAGTCGATCCACCCAATGTGCCATTTGACTTTGGTTTGGTCTACGAGATCCCCAAAGAGGCTTCACGGTTAATTTTGATAGTTCCTGGCGCTATCCAAACGATGGGCTTATCTTCCTTTATCCGTGGACGATTTGAATTGATCAGGTCGTCTGGACGGTAACCCAGTAATGGTGGAAATAATCACCAACCGTTTTCCATAATTCTGCTGTTCGTCCATTTCGTTCCAACAACTCGTCGGACAGTGGAGGTACTTGGAGCCGCCAAGAACTGACCTATTGATGGGATTCCCAGCGTAGTCATCCAAATCTGACGAGGATTCTGGGATGCTCGATTGCCAGATTAACCGTTTCCGCAGTTTGCTTCTCTGCCAAACGACGCTTTCTGTTTGCCTCGCCAAAAAAGCCTGCGCTTCTCGAACAGCAATAGCCGTGGATTGAGAAACGAACTCCAGCGTAAAGTGGCGGTCTTCGGCCATTGTGTTCGCTATACTTTTGGGATCTGAACACACTAGACACAACCTATGTGCGACGCGGAACGAACATGACGAATCAAAACGAAACGAATAAAAAGGACCGAGGAATACTGACGCGACTCAGGCGGAATAAATGGTGGCGAAGGCTAACGAGGACTGCCTTGATCTTGGTGGTAGTTATGGGGCTGCTGATAGTGTTCGCGTCAAATCGATTCTTCTATTTGTCGCATCGGAGATTTTCTGTTTGGTCAAATATCCAATGGAAATATCAATTGGACTCAAACGACAAGCGTTTTAGACCACAGATCATTGGGCATCGCGGGTCGGGGATCAAATCGACAGATTCAGAGGCTGATGTCGATAACAAGCTAATTGGTAACACAATAA
>CAMYNE010000741.1 GCA_947259675.1 uncultured Pirellulaceae bacterium | reverse complement strand
ATTGTCCGGCAGCGTCGTTTTAACAATTCATAGACACCCAGGTTTTCAATGTGGCCACCATCGGAACAGTTTAAGAACCGATGGCGATCGCTCGGCGTGCCCAACGCTTCGGTTAGCAGGCAGGACAAACCTGGGTTGCGGTGCAAAAACCAGTGCCACCATTTGGAATGACCGACCCAACTCGGGTTGGGCAACCAGTAGGCCAGTCGAATATTGAGTAGGGTCATGACGAAGGTGAGAGACTTGATCGTCTTGACACCCATTGTCGGGCCGGCAGCACCAGCGGAAACCGCCATGGCAGTTCCCAGGTTGAGATTGCGATCAATGTCTTCCAATTGCTCCGTTTCGCAAAATCCCGTGTAATCGCTGCCGCAAAATAACTTTGACAATAAAAACGGAACCGTTTTCCGTTGTCTTAGTTGCGGGTCGCGCGTGCCTTGCAGATTAAGTGCCGTGTTGACCAGGTGATAAGGGGCGGCGCTGTGTTCACCTCGCAACTCACCTAGACGTAATGCGTCGGCTGATTCGATATTCATTCCCGATCGACGAATCAAGAACGTACGACTCAAGCGATCCCGATAGAAAGGATGTAAGGACATCCGATTTACATTGACAATCAAGTAGTTGAATAACCACAACAACAAAGCGCCAAAATAGACAAACCATTCGGAATTCAACCGAAGTATCGAAAGCTCGGGAATGAACAAACGGTCTTGTCGCCAGGGATGTTGGGTGATGGTCAGCTTTTTCTGATACTTCGTGGTTAATTGTCGAAGCCATGGGTATCGGTGCCACCAAGGCACGGCGCCCGGCACCTCGAGACGATTCACCTCGAGCGTCGATTCTCCAGGAGCCGAGTTGGTAACAGACTCGAAATCGATTTGGTAATTAGCGGGTTTATACTGCTTGTTGACGAGAATCTCGTTGACCGCCGCTTGAAGCGAATCGGTATTGCCCGATTTTTGATATTCGATCAAAGCCCGCACATACCGTTGACCCGGGCCACGTTGAACATTTGGCGAGTCAATGACAAACACGCAGCAGATGAGGTAAAAACCGACCAAGAAAAGTGGCCCCAAAATCGCTGCAAATGCCAGCGACGTCGCCCTTCCAAACTTGACGAAGCTGGCAATCAACAATCCGCCGACGCCCAACAGCACCCAAACTAACCAGCTTTTTGGCCACAACTCGAAATGGTACTCAAGCCATTCCGAAATCGTGCGAAATAGGGTACCCACGTCACAGTCCACCAGGAAATCCAACCCGGCAAACACGGGTACGGCGATTAAGGAAACGATTGCCAAAACCAAATAGAATCCTGCCCGACGATCGGCGCGGTCCCGAGATTCCCAGCTGTGATAACGCAATTGTGAAATTGGTCTGGTAATGACTTCAGCGGCAAGCGGCACAAGTCCGAGTAGCGCCAACCAATATCGGGGAAAGGGTACCGCGACGTATGCAGATAGCTCAAAAACCAGTTCGGTAAGAAATACCAGCAAGATCACGGGTGGCAAAAACAACAACAGGCTTTGCAACAATCCAATCGCATACAGACTTGGCATCCGAAGACGATTTAACATTCCGCCTGGAATCAAAAAGTTGCTGCCGTTGCGAATATGATTTACGGCTGGTGGTTCCTCCAAACCGGTGCGATCCACAAGGAGTCGCTCACCTTGGTGTCCTTCCTGCATCAACGAACTGATGCACGCGCCCGTATAGCCGCCGCCTGAAACGGATGAAAGGTAGTCAACGTATTTGAACAATCCTGATTTCAGCAAATGCTGTACGACGCCAAGACTGAATGAAGCTGAACGGATTCCTCCACCTGAAAACGCCAGTCCGGTTAGATCATGTTCGACATTTGGTTCGACTTGGGATTCCCCCGTCGGCAACTCACGATCGTCTCCAGCTTCAAGTCGTCGATCCGCGATTTCGGCTAACTCCGCAGGGAACACGTCTCGAAGAAAATTCTTATCTGCAATTCTGCGTTTCATGTCGTTGTTCAGTCGAAACCGGGTATTGGATAACTCCAGAATAATTCGCAACCATGAGATTTGCCAAACGATTAACAACAAAACACTGTTACGTTGAGTTTAATTTCCCAATTTGTCAGAAGG
>CAMYNE010000740.1 GCA_947259675.1 uncultured Pirellulaceae bacterium | reverse complement strand
CCCAAAGGACAGTTTTGACATGCTTGTTAAAGACATGGGGCGACACTACAGTTTCTTCGAACACAAAAAAATCGACTGGAATGAACTCACCGAGCGTTACCGTGACCGCGCAACCGCCGCTCAATCACGGGCAGAATTTACGAAAATCATTACCGAGATGTTAGGTGAATTGCAGGACATGCACACATGGATCATGTTGGACGGAAAACGAATAGCAACATTTGAGTCGAGTTTTGACGCCAACTATCATTATCCCACACTCAAAAAGGACTGGGAAAACGACGCGAAAAGGTTCGGTCGCCTCGGACTTATTACGTCCACAAAAGACGGTTTTTGTTACTTGAACGTTAACGCGTTGAGCGGCGTCTCTGATCAATATGTAAAAGCCATGACAGATGAAATCAAGCGCCGATTTGACGCGAAGGGTTTTATCGTTGACATACGACGAAACGGTGGAGGAAGTGAAGACATCGCGAAGCTGATTGCGGGTTTGTTCACTGACAAGCAAATTGATTTTGCCAAGTCGGTTTATCGTAACGGCGATAAACCATCGGATTTTGGCGAGCCCAGGTCTCGCAGTCTCCAGCCGACAAATAATACAACCTTTGAAGGTCCAGTGGTCTGTTTAATCGGTCCTGGCGCAGTCAGTAGCGCCGAAGCATTCGCGTTGATGATGAAAGCGATTCCCAACTGCACGGTGGTTGGTCAACCTACGCGAGGTGCAAGCGGTAACCCGCAACCGGTCTTGCTTCCCAATGGTGTTGAAGTTTGGTACTCGCGATGGAAATCGCTGTCGCCTGACGAAACATGCATTGAAGGCGTTGGCGTCAAACCCGATATCGAAGTCAAGCATGTTCCTGGAACGGATACGGCCTATAAGAAGGCCGTTGAGATTCTGGAGGATAAAACCAAATAGCGTTGCATTGGGCTGATCATGTAAGAATATCAGTGAAATCAGTGTAGTCCGTGGTTTAGCAAATTCAGACGTAGCGCTTTCCCTTCAGGATGACTTGAGCGTTTTCAAAAAACAGGCGAATTTTTTCCGTGTTTCTGAATAAATTGGAAAATCATCCCGGTTTCGTGTCAGATATCGCTACGACCTGTGTGTAACAGGTATTGGAATCTGAGGCGATGATGAATCAACCGGAAACGAGAACGAGCCTGCTGCTTCGCATACGCGATTCGCGTGATCGTGATGCGTGGGAAGAATTCGCCAGCATTTATCGACCGGCGATTGTTCGACTGGCTCAATTCAAAGGCCTGCAAAACGCAGATGCTGAAGATCTTGCCCAGCAGGTTTTGATTTCAGTTGCCAAGTCAATTGAGGATTGGAATCACGATCCGTCGCGAGGCACGTTTCGGACTTGGCTCAATCGCGTCACAGACAACGCCGTTTTGAACGCGATTACTCGCGCAGCGCCGGACCGGGCTTCGGGCAACTCAAACGTGTTTGCGTTGTTGAATCAAAGCCCGGCCAGTCCGCATAGCGATTTCGAATTGTTGACCATTGAGATTCGGCGCGAGGTGTTTCGTTATGCGGCGAACGAGATTTGCCATGAGTTTCATGACGAGACCTGGCAAGCATTTTGGCGAACCGCAGTTGAAGGCCAATCCGTTGACCATGTTGCTCGGCAACTGAACAAGAACCGCGGTGCGGTTTACGCAGCCCGCAGCCGCGTGATGCGACGCTTAAAAGAGAAAGTCCAAGAGCTCCAAATGATTGATTTGGAACGGGAGAACCAAGATGACTGAACAAAAAACCGCTTGCGATGAACTTGCGATTAAGCGATTCCTGGAAAATCAAATGAGCGAGATCGAGTTACGCGACTTCGAAGCCCACCTGGATCATTGCGAACAGTGCAGCAGTCAGCTGACAAAACAAACAGTCGACGACTCGTGGTGGAACGAAACGCGCGAGTTTCTCAGTTCAGTTCAAGCGGATGATGAAGATCCGACTATTGACATTGCGGAAGCGATTTCATTCCTGAATCCATCAGAGAATCCGCGAATGCTGGGCCGATTCGGTGGTTACGAAATCGCAGGCGTGATCGGTCAAGGCGGAATGGGTGTCGTCTTGAAAGGCTTTGACGAATCCTTGAATCGTTACGCGGCCATGAAAGT
>CAMYNE010000739.1 GCA_947259675.1 uncultured Pirellulaceae bacterium | reverse complement strand
GTATAATCCGCGGCGAAGGAAAGCGAGAATGCCAAGGCAGTCGAGCGACAATGACGCAAGAATAACAAACGCGCATGATGAGGGTCGTGAATGATCAAGGTCAGTGAGCTGAATTTCACCTATCCGGGCGGGACGACTCGAACACTTCATGAACTGAATTTCGAGATATCCGAGCACGAGATTTTTGGCTTTCTCGGCCCATCCGGAGCCGGTAAATCAACGACCCAAAACATTCTGATCGGACTACTGAAAGACTATCAAGGCTCTGCGACCGTGCTCGACCGGGAAATCTCGGATTGGAACGATGAAATCTATGAACAGATTGGCGTCTGTTTTGAATTGCCCAATCACTATCACAAGCTGTCTGCCAAAGAGAATTTGGACTACTTTCGATCACTGTACCAACCACCAACCTATCAACCGGAAGAGGTCCTGGAGTGGGTGGGTTTGACGAGTGATGCGAACAAACGTGTCAGCGACTTCAGCAAGGGGATGAAGACGCGACTTAATCTTGCTCGCAGTCTGATCCACAAACCGAAGATCCTTTTTTTGGACGAGCCAACCGGCGGTCTCGATCCCGTCAATTCGCGACGCGTGAAAGAACTCATCCGGGACTTGCGAGCCCGCGGAACAACCATTTTTGTAACGACTCACGACATGATGGTCGCCGACCACCTGTGTGATCGAGTCGCATTCATTGCGGACGGAAAAATTAGCAACATCGAGAATCCTGACACCTTGAAAAAACAACATGGGAGTCGGTCGCTACGGCTGGAGTACCTCGACGATTCCGAACAACGGTGCGAACGCGAATTCTCGCTCGATGGAATCGGGCAAAACGACGAATTCATTGAGTTGTTAAAGTCCGCACCGCGGATCGAAACAATTCACTCGCAGGAAACGACGCTAGACCAAGTCTTCATCAACCTGACTGGGCAGGAGCTGACTTCATGAAGCGACTGCAAGCGGCGATCAAAGTCGATTTTGTCAATCAATGGCGCAACCGGCTGTACCAGATCGGTATCGGAGTTGGTTTGCTGTTGGCGGTGATGTTGGCGTGGCTGGCACCGATCCACATGATGCCGCAAATCGTACCGGCTTTGATATTGGCGGCTCTTGGTGGTTCAACTTTGATGTACGTCGGCGGGATGATTGTGTTTGAGCGCGACGAACGAACTTTGGCAGCGACAATCGTCAGTCCGCTGAAGGTCACCGAATATCTTTGGTCCAAGATACTCTCGCTGGGATTTTTAGCGACGTTGGAGGCATTGATCATGGTGATTGGCTCCTTGTTGATCAAATCTGCGTTTGAGGAGGTCTCGATCCCCAATTTGATTCCGGTCGTTCTGGGTATTGTGTTGATGGGAATGATGTACACGCTGGCCGGAATCATCCTGGTGGTGCGCTACCGTTCGATCACCGAGTTTTTGCTGCCCATGGCGGGATTCGCGGTTGTTGCCCAATTACCAATTTTGTACTTCCTGGATATGGTTACAAAACCGGTGCTGTTGTTGATTCCAACCAGTGCTCCAACGATGCTGATTCGCGGTGGGTATCTTGAACTTGCGACTTGGCAATGCGTGTACGCTGTAGGATATTCAGGCGTGACGATTGCGATTCTGGTTTATGTAGCTCACCGCGAATTCAACATTCACGTGGTTAGAAAGGCGGGCTAGTCGAATGCAGTCCAGGCAATTGGCGATCCACTTGATCAAAAATGACATTCGAATCATTCGCCGTGACAGCACCTTGATTTCGATGGCGGCGTTTGCCTTTCTAATCGCAATCATCGTGCGTTACTTGTTGCCATGGATGGATAACTATTTGGCCGCTCGGGGAGTACTGCCTAACGAATCGGTCACGATCGGTCTTTCTGACGTGTACCCAATGCTGGTGACATTTTTTGCCTTGTTCAACGGAGGTCAGTTGTCCGGTGCAATCTTTGGCTTTTTGCTGTTGGATGAAAAGGATCAACGGACCATTTCTGCGATGCAAGTTTCGCCAATTTCGATGAACCAGTTTTTGGTTTGTCGAGTTTTACTTCCGACCGGATTGGGTTTTGTGTTGTGCACCGCCATGGTAATAATCATCAATCAAGAGTTGTTGCCTTTCTGGCAGATCGTAAGCATTAC
>CAMYNE010000738.1 GCA_947259675.1 uncultured Pirellulaceae bacterium | reverse complement strand
ATATCTCCGAATCCGTTACCCCGAACATTCGCTGTCCCGGGACCATCGTCAGGATTCGCTGCCCCCAATTTAATCGTGCCTGGTAAATCAGCCACGTTCATCACGGTTCGATTCTCCAACTCGAATCGACCGAGTTGCGTTTTCGATGCAAATTCAAATTCAGTGTAGTTTCCGACCTGCTCGCCCAAGTAAGAAAACGTTGGATAGATATTAAATTCGGTTAGCTTGAACCTTGATTCATGTTGTTCGCTGCGCCGGTCATTGCAGCTGCAATCTCCGCGCGTTTGAACGCAACTTGTATCGCAGGAACGTGATTCGCTTTCCAAGTTTTCAGGGCTGCCTGTTCCGTCATCCAGATGATACCAGTCCTGTCCATTTGCCGCGCGAGACAAATCGAAACTTGATATCAAGAGCACGAATAGTGCCATTAACGTTTTGAAATGACCCGAATACAAGTTTGTAATCATGTCTTGACTAACTTCCCGGTACCAACCGCGAAATACTCAGCTTGAAGCCATATTCGGGCGCAGGTCCCTTGCGAAAATCGTCGGGCGTGTAAAACCCAGTCACGGCAATGTTGTAGTTTTTCTCGCGGATCTTTTTGACTCGGCCCACGCGAAGTTGCAACGGCATCGCGAAATTTCCCGATTCAGAATTGTACGTCCATAAATCGTCACCCCACCCCGTGTACCAACCCTGGCCCAACTGTTTCACGATCAATGGTTGAAATTGAAACGACTTCGAGCCTCGATTGTCGAGCGGAAAATTGTACATGCCGAGAATTCCCAACTGCCAAGTCTTGATCGAAGTGTTAATCACGGCAAAGGTTGGTGTAAACTTCCAGCTTTGCTCTCCAAGTTCCGCCCGCGTTGCAGCTGGTGCAACAAACCCCGGTCCAATTCCCCATGAACCCCATTTCGTCGGATGGTTAAAGAGGCTGATGAACACCAAGTCACCCAGTCCGGCCTGGTTATCAAGTGGAATGGAAAAGTCGGTATCATTCCCTGGTCCGATCGGAATCTCGCCGTCTGGATCAGCAGACGAAATGATCGGCAGCGTTGTACGGGTGATCCAGCTTGGAAAGAATTCGCTGCGAGTCTTGAAGGGCAAAACGACCTGCAGCGCCAACACGTTGGCATAACCACTGGCGTCGTAGGTACTCGGTATGAATGTGTTTTGAAGTTGAAAGACCTTGATGGCCGCGGTTGGATTAGTTGCGTCGGATGACAAATCCGCGCCACCTCCACTATCTTGGCCCCCATTTCGCTGCCCTCCATTGTTGGAGGTCGAACTTAATTCGAAGCTGGGATTATTTGGTACGGGCTCCAGCCAAGATGCCTGTCCAAACTCAGTCGTCGGATGCGAGGACCGGCTCCAGTTTTGACCGTTCACAATTCCGGTAACGGCAAAGATCAGCGTGGCTGACAATGCGGTTATTTTGAGGCAGTTAATCGGTAACAAATTCCTAACCCTCAATCTTTGACGAAATCACAAGGCCTTAACGACGATTCAACTGTTTATCCTTCGGTTTGTGATCGCGATGTTCTTTACCTTCGGAATGTCTGCTACAACCGTTACCATGGGATGCACCGGGTATTGCGGACTGCGCAGAATAATCGAGCTGTCGCGCCGTCGCCAAAACTTGCTAGATCTCTAGCGTAGACGACTCTGGTCTCGAGAAGATCCGGGAATTGAGGCGAGAAAAACGGCAAGATATCACCCGAAATGGGGATTGGGGGAAGAACGTGGCTCAAGAGTCGACGAACACCGAATTAAACTTGCCGCGAAGTCGGCTGATTGCCGGGGCCGTTATTTTCATGACCGGACATGCAGCGCCACTGGCGATCCCGCTCGTAGCGGCCTCCTCACTTGCTGACGGTTGGAAAACCGCTTTGTCAGGTCTGATGTTTTTCGGCGTCCCGGAGCTCTCGACGCTCCTGGCGGTCGTTATCCTCGGAAAGGCGGGGTTCAATGCGGTCAGGACGCGGGTCTTTGGTTGGGTAGGACAGACGCTGTTGCCCGACAAAGTGTCCCGACCCCGCTACTACACAGGCTTAGTCCTGTTTATGATTCCCTTTTTCATTGGCTGGATATCTCCCTATGTGTTTGAAGTCATACCGGAACTGACTAAGCATC
>CAMYNE010000737.1 GCA_947259675.1 uncultured Pirellulaceae bacterium | reverse complement strand
ACTCAACTGTCGTCGCACCTTCTTCGCTCTCCAGGAACCAGGCTATTTTTCGTGACAACAACACGTTTTCCTCCGTGTGAATTTGGATCTTCAACCGTCACCGGTCATTCGTTAGTTTCAAACGCAACTCTACCCTACGTTGCGTTGAGCAGCTTTTGCGCAGACTTTGAGAATTTGCTGAAAAAACACCTGCCCGCCATGAATCCTCCTGAGCTTCACACCGATTCTATTAGCAATCGGCCAAACTGGATGTTGGTCGAAATTGGACTTAGGGCTTCAAAAAAAATAACTTCCGCAACTGACCATCTATAAAAACAACGGCTGGGGCTTCAAAAGGCGTAGACTCGTGTTGACGCTTGATGCCCCAGCCGTTGTTTTTGTAGATGCACATGGACCAAGGGCGTGTGTTCGACTGCTAGGGCACGTTGGTCAGGTTGATGCGGAAAACGGCCACGAAAACGGGCTCGAGCACAACCGTTCATGTTATCAAGAAGTTGTATCAGACCCTACCAAAGGCCACCGAAGTAATTCGCCAAGACCTCCCGATTGAGTTTGATTCCATCCTCCCGAGATGAAGCTACACCGCCATCGCAAGGGTTGGCATTTGATCGCGCAAATGAAATAATCGTTTTTCGTTGGTGACCAAACGAAAGCGAGATTCCCAAAGGTTGCGTCACCAACGAAAAACGATTATCTCATTTGTCAGTTGCGGAAGTTATTTTTTTTGAAGCCCTATGGTTTTGGCTCAAGCGACTGAAGCAGGCTGATCGCGATTGCCTGGAAGACGATTTGTTGTTTGTCAAAGTCTCGATCTTCCGCCTGGGTCCAGAACAACAGCAATTTGTCGCGGGTTCGTAAAAGGTGCAGCTGAGCCCGAATCAGGAAATCCAGACAGTAAAACAAAGCCTCAACTCCCGTTGCTTCCCATTCCCCGAGCTGAATACTGTGTGGGGAAATCTCAAGATCTTCGTAAGTCTGCTGAAGTGAATCGAGTGTTTCCTTAAGAACCAGATCACCATCTGCTTCCGCCGGATAGATATGGACCGACCAGGTCGTGCTGCCGTCAGGAGTTTCCAACGTGATCACTTGGGGTGAATCGGTCGAGTCGTCGATTAGCTTCCAGTTTTCGGGATAAAGGAATTTCAAACCGAGCTTGTCGTAGACGGCGGTCATTTGCTTTTAACCCTCAATTCCAATTTCCTGACTCTTACGTTTTCTAGGTACATGAATCGGAGCTGTCCTCCTGACCGAGCCGAAGGCGACCGAAGGATCCACGTACCATCGAGGCAAGGCGTAGCCCAGATGCTGTGGAGATCCTTCGGTCGCTCGTTCCATCGTTTTGCATATTCTTGTTCAGTCGTTAGTAACTACGCCATGCATAGTCCGTTTGTTTTGGCCCGCTCGGTCAGGATGACACGTCTGGCCAACTTGTACATAGATTCCGTTAGAATCAGCCAATCTCAAAGTTCCTGTTCGCGGCTCTTTGTTCATCAGTCTTAAAAACGCTGACCTGGGTTTGCCCTGATCGCTGCCGGTCCATTCCACTTGCCACTCAAATCAGAGCCCGCTAGCACGCGGAGCGACAGCATTTCGACCACAATCATCACATGTTTGACTTTACGCATCGAAACAGATAATCACAACCGCCCAGTTGTTCCGATATGGTCAATGACCGGTCTCTTTTGGTAGAGTCCGCCGCGTAATGGTCGGTTCCGATCGCCAGCGCCGATCATCGTAGCAAGGAAGCTGCCAAATTGTTGAGCCAATCCAACCAAAATCGATGCATGAATGATTCGCGATTTAAGCCAATGTTATTGGTTGGTTTGGCGGTTTGTCTTCTGTCGAACCTGGGTTGCCAGAGCTTTTGCCCATTCGCCAAAAAAACACGGGAGAGCCTGGCCTCAGCGCGCCAATGGGCCAGCGGTGGACTTGAGGCGTTTCACAACGGGCGGCTCGACCAAGCGAAAGGGCTGTTGTCTCGCGCCGTTGAACAGAATCCAAACGACCCTTCGGTCAGAGAAAACCTGGCACGAACACTTCAACAGAGCGGCGACACCGATCAAGCGCTTTGGCAAATGCAGCGTGCGGTTGACCTTTCAAAAAATGATCCCCGGATGATTGTTGAACTTGGCGAAATGT
>CAMYNE010000736.1 GCA_947259675.1 uncultured Pirellulaceae bacterium | reverse complement strand
ACGGCAACTCAAAGCCCCTGCCGAATCAATGACCCATAAACGTCGAATCACGCCCCGTGATCACCGCGACAAATTGCAGCCAACCACGATCGACCAACTCAACCAACGATTCGAAAAAGTGCTCTTAAGCTTCGGTTATTTCCACTGGGACTAGCCCGCATTTCTCACGTAGGCCGGAACAAAGTCGCGTATGTGCTTTGCCGGAACAGCGCCAACGCCACTAATTCGACTTGCAAACTGTCTTTTGCGTTTCTTCCAGAAAAGCGGCTGCAGTTCCGGCAATAACAACGTTTGCTCGTTGCCGGCCTACGACTTCGGTTGTTTCCACTGGGACTAGCGGGTTTTCAATGTTGAAGCGACATGTTTGTAGTCCCGACTTCAGGCGGAATTTTCCGGCTAAAGCCGGGACTACGAACAACTCAATTTAGGTTTCCCGCTCAAAAAACCGACGTTTTTCCAAGAGATTTGAAAAATCTGCGAATTGCTGTCACCCTTTTGTCTGAGGCGACACCAAAGTAGAGCGAAGTTTTGTTTACTTGTTGGGGAGATGTAATGAACAATCGACAGTTTCTGGTTGGCGCTTTGATCTCAACACTTAGTTCGGTAAGCCCGTTGCTCGTTTCCGCCCAGGTTCATGAATTCGATTTGGCCAATGGGATTCACGTTATCGTCAATCCAGTTCCGGAAGCCGAGGATGTTGGTGTCGAGACGTTCCACGAAGTCGGATTTGTCGACGAACCCGAATCCATGGTTCAGTCGTCGCACTTGTTAGAGCACCTTGTCTGTTACGCTCCGGGAGCCGGTTTCGAAGCCAAGGCCGCCATGGAATGGTTAAATAAGAAAGGGATGGCCAATGCGGAAACCATGCCGGATTCAACCCATTACGATTATGCCTCCAGGGCTGAGAATCTCGAAAAAATACTGGAGATCGAAGCGGCGCGACTGAAACAAACCAGTTTTGATCCGCAGATGATCGAGTGTGAAGCCAAACGCGTCTACCAAGAAACGGATTTCGTTGAAAACAATCCCCAGGCCGGGATGCTCAAGCACGCTTTTATGGCGCTTTCACATGCCTGGAAATACAAATCAAAAACAGCCCTGGTCCGCGGTGGGCTCGACAACATGGATCCCGGCAAGCTTTTGAATTTCTATCAAACCACCTACCGACCCAGGAATCTGACGATCGCAATCACCGGAAAAACAACGCTTGATGAAGTCAAGCCTTTGATTGAAAAACACTTTGGAGACTTGTCATCGAATGATCCGCAGTCAAAACCGCTGGATTGGTCGAAAGTTCCTGCCAACCACACGATCGGATGGGATTCACAACATCGGGCCGTTTGTGTCGCCTGGAATCCTCCAAAAAACAAACGGGATTCTGTGCGTTTGTCATTGTTGAGTGCAGTGGTAATGCAAAAACTGGCGAACGATCCGGCATTGAAAAAGAAAACCGAAATGGTCATGTGCAGCAACAATATGTGGATGGTGGGCGACCTCCCCTTATTTGTGTACGCGATGGCAAAGCCAGAACAGGATCTCGACGAAATAGAGAAATTGATCAGTGAGACTTTTGAGAAAGAACTCAAAGCCAGCGCATCATCGAGCGTGCAAATGATCAAGAGTTTTGGGTTCCAATACGATTTCCAGCGCAAACAGTCGACTTGGCCCAGAATGCAACAACAGGCCAAAATGGTTCAAAAGATGGGACGCTCGGAGGCGATGTCGTTGCAGTTGGTTTTATTGCAAGATGCATTGGTGCGTTGTTCCGCTCATCGTTTGCTCGGGAAAGACCCGGACGAGATGATCAAGGCGATCAAGGAAACGAAGAAGGAAGATCTTGTTACGCTCGTCAACAAGACGGTGTCTCCAAAGAACCAGCACGTCGTTCACATTGTCCCCCAGGACTGATTTCGGATTGTGTATCATGTTCGACAAATCCGGAGGTAGTGCAAATGGTCAAGTAGTTTAACGCCCAGCCGTAGGCGCCGGCTAACGGAGAAGACGGCGCCTGCGGCTGGTCGTTAAACGAAAATTGAACGGTATTGGCGTTAAACGAATGAAGTTTTGGTTTTCGCAAGATTTGGGTCCAATTTGCGAATAAACCAAAACCTTTTTGCGTAGAGCAAGGGATATGGAAGACG
>CAMYNE010000735.1 GCA_947259675.1 uncultured Pirellulaceae bacterium | reverse complement strand
CCGCGCTTTTCAACGAATTGGATATCACAACGTTGGAACAGCTCAAAGCTGCTTGTGAAGCTCAGGAAGTCCGTGCCCTTTCCGGGTTTGGTGTAAAAACGGAAGAACAGATTTTGGAAGGCATCTCGATTGCTGCCGCCGCCAATCAGAGAATCCTGTGGTCCAAAGCAGACAACATCGTCCAGCAGTTGCGGGACCACATGAAAAAATGCAAACAAGTCAAAAAACTTGAATTTGCCGGAAGTTACCGTCGAGGCAAAGAAACGGTGGGCGATCTCGACGTACTGATTTCGTCAAACAACGTCGACAAAGTGATGGACCACTTCGGAAATTACGAAGGAATTGGGACGGTGATCGTCCGCGGTGATACCAAAATGTCGGTTCGACTGGAAAACGAATTTCAAATTGACTTGCGCGTCGTTCCCGATAAATCTTTTGGGGCCGCACTGCTGTACTTTACAGGTTCCAAAGAACATAACGTGATCGTGCGTGGGATGGCCAAACAAAAAGGACTAAAGATCAATGAGTGGGGCGTTTATCGCCTGGACGACGACGAATGGATCGCGGGGAAAACAGAAGCCGATGTCTATGCGACTCTCGACTTGCCCGTTTTTGATCCCGAAACTCGTGAAGCCCGCGCGGAATTCGACTGGGCCAAAGAACTCGATGAATTGCCCAAGCTGGTTGAAATCTCCGACATCAAGGGCGACTTGCATATGC
The DNA here is from genome assembly GCA_947259675.1 of uncultured Pirellulaceae bacterium. Lineage (GTDB taxonomy): Bacteria > Planctomycetota > Planctomycetia > Pirellulales > Pirellulaceae > Mariniblastus. The sequence goes on along the minus strand of CAMYNE010000735.1, from coordinate 1,424 downwards.
ACACAACGGCCACCGATGGTAGAGCTTCGATTGAAGAGATGGCTGCCGCGGCGCGCGAACGCGGGTTGAAGTTTATTGCAATCACAGATCACTCAAAACGAGTCGCGATGGCCAACGGGCTGGACGGTGATCGGCTGTTAGCTCAATGGAAGGAGATTGACAAAATCAACAAAAACGCCACGGATAACTTTCTGATCTTGAAAGGCATCGAGTGCGATATTCTCGAAAGCGGCGAAATGGACTTGCCTGATAAAGTACTCGCCAAAGCAGATTGGGTTATCGCAAGTCTGCACTATGGACAACAACAACCGCGTCAACAAATTACCGATCGGATTATCGGCGCGATTGAGAATCCGCATGTCTGTATGATCGCACATCCAACGGGTCGGCTCCTTAACAAACGTCCACCCTACGATGTCGATATAACAGCCGTTTTTCAGGCGGCGAAAGAAAATCAAAAATTGCTCGAGCTCAACGCAAGCCCTCTGAGGCTGGATTTGAACGACGTTCACCTTTTGCAAGCCAAACATCACGGTATCCCAATCGTCATCAACACCGACGCTCACCGGGTCAAAGGGCTTGATGACATGCGATTTGGAATTAAGCAGGCTCGACGAGGTTGCCTGACAGCCGCTGACGTCGCAAACTCGTTACCCTGGAAAAGGATGAAGAAGCTGTTGCAAAAGTGAAATGAGATTTGAATTGACCGATTGTTTTCGATTCAAACTCATGTTTGCTCGACGCCTCCCTACAGCCTGTGAGCAATGCGGGTTAGTCGTCCGTTGGGTCTGAATCTTCGGCCGGATCGAGATCAATCTCAACGTTTCCAAATGATTCGCAAATCTGCATTACCAATTTCAAGTCAGCAACCGTGCATTGGTCGTCGGCCCGAATTGAAAAACTAAGCGAGTCATTGTCTAGCGACTTGTTTGCCAGTACTTCCCGTAGGCCGTCGATTTGTGTCGGCGAACCATCGACCAGCAGGGAACCGTCTGCTTCGAGTTTGATCGCGATCAAAGTAGCGTCGACGGCGTGTGGCGGGTCGACTATAGCCTCCAATTCCATGGCCAATTGTCGCGCGTGTTCAGCTTCAGTGCGCGCCATCATCTCGGACTGTACGGCCTGAACGCGAGCCATTGAGGCACGAGTCCAAAACACATATCCGCCGCCAATTAATAAGGCGCCCATGATCAGGGCGACCAATAGAACGGCAATTAACACGCCCTCAGAGTGCTGATGTTGATGGTTATGCATTTGTTTTTCCTGACTTACTTGACTTCCATCGCCACGATCTCTTTTTGATCGCGCATATAGAGAGTATTATCGACGAGCGTCGGAACTGTCCAGACTTTCTCTGCCGACAAAACTTTTTGCCTCGTGATGACGTTCAGCCCACTGGAGTCCGGTTTTGCGACCGCAAGTAC